>NZ_CP083559.1 GCF_025144465.1 Leisingera sp. S132 | reverse complement strand
GGGATCAGAACAGCGTGTAGATGAAGGGCGCCACCGCGGAGCCCTGGCTGAGCACGATCAGCGCGCCGAACAGGCTCAGCACGATCAGGATCGGCAGCAGCCAGAATTTCTTGCGCTGCCGCAGGAACAGCCAGATCTCGGACACAAATGACATGGATAAGGCTCCCCCCGTTTACCCATAAACCGTTAAAACTGGCGCTTCATGCTGTTGGGCGGCGCCTCTCTCTCGATCCAGTAGCTTTCGGCCTCCGGCTCCAGCTTGAGCGCCAGCAGGTCCTTGCCCCGCAGCCGCAGGAACAGGCCCATCGGCACAAAGGCGGCCAGAAAGGTCAGCCCCATGACCAGCGGCGCAACAATGGCTCCGAGAAACATGCCGAGCTTGAACCACAGCCGGTTCGGGCCGCGCAGCACCGCCGGCGCCGCAAAGGCCAGCACCAGAAACACCGCCGCAATGAGCAGAAACAGCAGCCGGACGCTGCCGCCGGACAGCAGCGGCCACAGGCCGATCAGGCCGGAAACCACCGCAAAAACGATGCCAAAACTGCGTTCTGAGCCGTTCTGAACCGGCACATTGGCGTGAAAATCGGCCATACCCCCGACCACCTGAAAACCCGTAACTCTGCTTGATATAGCGGGGAAAGACAGCGCAGCAAGGCCGGGCGGCGGGCGGCCTTTGCGCTTGAGAAGGCCCGGCCCCACGCTAGTCTCTTAAGGCCAGGACCAAAGGGTCCTGCTTCCAGGGCATGGTTCTGCCGGTGCAGCAGCCCGCCCGGGCGTTGCAGGGAAACGCGTCATGCTGTGGAGAGTGCTGAGTTGAACATTTTGAACGAGACGTCTTCTCCGCCCGGGCCCGCGCGCCGCCCGCCTGCCCGCCCCAATGCAGGCCTGCGGCTCAGTTTTGCGATGTTTGTCAGCTGGCTGCGCCGCTACCTCTGGCTGATGCTGCTGCTGATCTCGGCCTGCACCGGCGGCGCCTGGCTGCTGCTGGAGTATATTCCCGAACGCTATACCGCCCGCGCCACCATCGTGCTGACCCAGGCGGATTTCCGGGTCAGCGCCGCGCAGCAGGTGCTGGAGACGGAAGACCTGTCGCGCTACCAGATCGAGACCGAGCTGGATTACCTGCGCTCCAATGCGTTCCTGGAGGATGTGGCGGAGCGGCTGGGGCTGCAGCAGGACCCGGCCTTCAACCCCTATCTGGCCGAGGGGGCGGCCGGAACATCTGCCGGGGATGCGGCATCGGCTGAGACCCAGCGGGCGGCGGTCACTGCGGCGCTGCAGGCTGCTATCACCGTGGCCCGGCGCGGCGACAGCCTGGCGATCGACATCCTGACCCGGTCCGGTTCGGCGCAGCAGGCGGCGGATATCGCCAATGCGGTGGCGGAGCGCTATATCGCGGGCTCGCTGGAGAACCGCCGGGCTGAGGTGCGCAGTTCGGTGGAGTTCCTGCGCCGCCGTATCGCGGCGCTGAACGAAGAACTGGCGCAGAGCGAGATCCGCATTGCCGCCTTCATCCGCGAAAACCAGCTCGACGATCCGGACCGGACCGCGGAGATGCAGGGCGAGCTGCAGCGGCTGGCGGCCCGGATCGCGCTGGCCGGGCAGGGCGGGCGGACCGGCGGCGGCGAGCTGCAGGCCCGCCATGAGGCGCTGCAGGCGGCGCTGAACCGGCGCACCCGGGCCGAGCTGACCCTGCTGAACCTGCAGCGCCAGTTCGATGCCGAGGTGGCGCGCTACCAGACCTTTGCGGAGCGCCGCAACACGCTGGAGGCGCAGATCGACATTCTGACCCCGGGCGCCCGGCAGATCACCCGGGCGGATGTGCCCTCTGCCCCGGCCTTTCCGAACCGGCCGCTGATCCTGGCGGCCGGGCTTCTGGGCGGGGTGGCCCTGGCGGGCGGCGTTGCGTTCCTGTGCGAGCTGACCGACCGGCGGATCTGGATGGGCAGCCATGCGGAGAATGTGACCGGGCTGCCCAATCTGGCGGTGGTGCCGCGGCTCGAGGTGCGCGGGCTGAACCGGCCCGGGGCGCTGATCCGCCATTGCCGCGAGCATCCGCGCGACGCCTATACGGAATCCATGCGCGGGCTGCTGACCCTGCTGTCAGGCGGGCGCCCGGCCGGCAGCGCCCCGGTGGTGGCGGTGACCTCGGCGCTGGCCGATGAAGGCAAGTCGACCCTGGCGCTGTCGCTGGCGCTGGCCGCCGCGCAGGAAGGCGAGAAGGTGCTGCTGATCGATTTCGATGTCTACAAGCACGGGGTGACCCGGATGGCCGGGCAGAAGGCCGCGCAGCAGACCCCGGCAGGGGTCTTGAGCAAAAGCAGCCAGGTCAGCCGCAAGGCACTGCGGGATGGGGTGGCCCCGGGGGTGGACCTGCTGAACTTCAAGCACAACGCGGCGATCCCGCGCGAGATGCCGGCCGGGGCGGAAGCGGCCCGGTCGATGGCCATGCTGCGCAGCATCTACGACCTGATCCTGCTGGACACGCCGCCGGTGCTGCTGACCCAGGATGCGATCCGGGTGGCGGGGCTGGCCGACACGGTGCTGCTGCTGGCCCATTGGGGCAGGACCACCGAAGAGGCGCTGGAGAACGCCGCCGGGCTGCTGAGCATGAACCGGGTGCCGGCCAGCGGCTCCGTCCTGGCCGGCGTCGATCCGGCGCGCTACCAGCGCTATGGCTACGGCACCTATTACGGCGGCTATTATGCCGGCTACGGCAGCGGCTAGGACCTGGTTCCGGGCTTGCCTCCGGGGCCGGCCCCAGCCTGAAAAGGGCAGGATCTTGCCGCCGGCGGCGCGGCGATGGGCGGAAATCATCCGGTTCCGGCAGCCTGCCCGCAAGAGGCTGGCCCCGGGCCCGTGTCCGCGCCAAGGGAGGAACAGGCAGATTTCCGCAATGGAGCAGGCATGAAAATTTACGGAACGGACGCCGCCGAGCTGCTCCGGGGCAGCGCGCTGGGGGATCTCATTGCCGCTTACCTGGGCAATGACACCCTGTACGGCGGCGAAGGCAACGACACGCTTTACGGCAGCGGCGGCGATGATTTCTTCAAGGGCGGGCCGGGCCGCGACCGCATCTACGGCGGCACCGGCAACGACAGCCTGGAAGGCGGCGATGGCAATGACAGCCTCTATGGCGGCGACGGCTATAATGTTTTCGAGGGCGGCGACGGCAACGACCTGATCAAGGGCGGCAGCCTCTATGACCGGATTCTCGGGGATGGCGGCGACGACACCATCTATGGCGGCGGCGGCCAGGACTATATCCAGGGCGGCTACGGCAATGACCTGATCTATGCCGGGGCCGGCAATGACGGCTTTTCCAATGAGCCGGACCCGGTGACCGGGGTGCTGATCACCCAGTCGGTGAGCGGCGGCGCCGGCCATGACACCATTTACGGCCAGGGCGGCGACGACAAGCTGAAGGGCCAGGCCGGCGATGACTGGGTCTATGGCGGCAGCGGCAATGACAGCGTCGACGGCGGCGACGGCAACAACCACCTGTATGGCGGCACCGGCAACGATGTGCTGGACAGCGAGGTCGGCAATGACCGGCTGTTTGGCGGCAGCGGCAACGACAGCCTGAGTTCGGGCCAGGGGGATGACACGCTGGCCGGCGGCACCGGCAATGATGTGATCAGCTCCGAGGACGGCAATGACCTCATTTGGGCCGGTGACGGCGATGATCTGATCTACACCGGCACCGGCGCCACCCGGATCTTCGGCGGCAGCGGCCAGGACACCATCATCGCAGGCCAGGGCAGCGACCGGATCTGGGGCGGTGCGGATGCGGACTGGTTCGCCTTCAAGGGCGCCCGGGTGCAGAACGGCAATGACACTCTCGAGGACTTCCAGGACGGGCTCGACCGCATCATCATTGAGAAGAACGGCATGACCGCCTATGCGCCCGGCGGCGCGGCCGGCACGGTCTATGCCCGCGATCTGGCCTCCGGCGACGTGATGCTCGATGTGGTGACCGGCGGCGGCTACGCCTTCGAAATTCTGGTCCGCGACCGCGACGGCAGCCTGGATGCGGCCGATTTCAGCGCCAGCGATTTCATACTCAGCTGACAGGGGCGTAGCCGGAGGGCGCTTTCACACTACCATTGCGGGAGAGGCATGGCCTGACCCGGTTCTCTGACGCGTCTTCCGGGCCTGTCCGGCCGGCTGCTGCAGCCGGCGGTTCCAGACAACGGAGAGTGTTACGAGTTTGTCCGCGCCCAGCCCTTTTCCCGCCGCCCAGGATCTGCCGCCGGGCCGCCCGGAGGCCCGGATCGGCCCGGGCGGCGCCGCGGCGGTGCTGCGGCGCAACCTGCCGCTGGCGGCGGCGGTGCTGGCCGCTGTGATGGGTCTGGCGGCCTGGACGCTGTCCCGCAGCGGCCCGCAGTACCTGGCCGAGGCCACCCTGGTGCTGGAGCAGAGCAGCGGGACCATCGGCAGCGGGCTTTCCCAGGTGCGCCCGTCCCGGCTGACACCGGCGCAGATTATGACCGAGGTGGAGGTCTTGCGCTCGCGCAGCTTCGCGGCGGCGGCAGCGGCCGGCATGGGGCTGGCGCAGGACCCGGACTTCAATCCCTACCTGGCGGCCCCCGGCGCGGCGCCGGTGCCGCCGGACAGGGTGCAGGCGGCGGTGGCGGCCCGGCTGCTGGAGCGCTATTCGGTGCTGCTGCACCGCGGCAGCCTGACAATCACGGTGTTTGTGCGCGACAGCAGCGGCGCCCGCGCCGCGCGGATTGCCGACGGGGTGGTGCAGGCCTATGTGGCGCAGACCCTGGAGACCCGCCGCGGACAGGCGGCGCGGGCGGCGGCGGCACTGGAGCAGCGGATCGCCGGGCTGGAGGCCAGCCTGGCCGAGGCGGAGGAGGCGCTTTCGGGCCTGGTGCGCTCCAATGCGCTGGACAGCCGCCAGCAACAGCAGCAATTGCTGCTGCAATTGCGGCAGGCCTATCTGCAGCTGGAGTATCTGGAGCAGGAAACACCGGGAGACGGCGAAGCACGCGCGGCGCTGGGGGCGGAACTGTCCCGGCTGGCCGCCGCGCTGGAGACCCGGACGCGGGCCGAGCAGACGCGCAAGACATTGGAGCGCCGGCTGGCCGATCTCAGCGACAGCCATGCGGCGCTGCAGCGGCAGCTGAATGAGGTGGCGGCCCAGGCCGGGCTGCTGATGCCGCTGGCGCGGCAGATTTCCCGGGCGGCGGTGCCGCCGGAGCCCAATCTGCCCAGCTACCGGACGGTGCTGGCGGGCAGCTTCACCGGCGGCCTGGCGCTGGCACTGGTGGCGGTGCTGCTGCGCGAAGCGCTGGACAGCCGGGTCTTTTCCGGCCGGATGCCGCTGCAGGGCTATGGCCTGCGGGGCAGCGTGCCGTTTCCTGCCATTCCGCGCCCGGCCCGGCGCAGCCTGCCGGTGCTTGCAGCACTGCTGGCGCGGCGGGCGCCCGCCGCTGCCGCCGCCGAGGCGGTCCGGCATCTGCTGTCGCTGCTGTGCCGCGGCGGCACCCGGGACCAGGAGCCGCGGCAGGGCCTGAGCTTCACCGTCACGGCTGCCCAGCCCGGCAGCGGGCATGGGCTGGTGGCCCTGTGCCTGGCGGCCTCTGCGGCCAGCGAAGGGCACCGGGTGCTGCTGGTCTGCCTGGACGCGGATCCGGTGCGGCAGCTGCCGCTGCTGCAGGGGCTGCAGCCCTCGCCGCATCTGTTCGAGGACCTGCTGGAAGACCCGGCGCTGCTGGCACGGGAGGTCAGGGCGGCGGCGGAGTGGATTGACGTGCTGCTGCCCGCGGCTGGCTCGCAGGTGCCGCTGAACCTTGCCGCCGGCCCTGATACAAGAGCGGCGCTGGCGCGGCTGCAGCGGGAGTATGACATCATCCTGTACTGGGCGCCGCCGGTGCTGCAAAGCGCGGTTTCCGCGCGTCTGGCGCCGGTCGCCGGCCAGACCGTTCTGGTGGTGCGCGACCGCCATACCGGCAGCCAGGCGCTGCTGCAGGCGCTGGAAATTCTGGAGCATGCCGGCACCCGGCTGCAGGCGGTGCTGAATTGCGGATAGCCGGGAGCAGAAGATTGCGGGGGGCGGCCGGCCTGCTCTGCCTGAGCCTCGCCGCCGCGCCAGCCGCGGCAGATCCGCGCCCGGCCTTTCCCGGCGCCGCCGGCTACGGCGCCTTTGCCACGGGCTGGCGCGGCGGCGAGATCCGCAAGGTGACCAGCCTGGCGGACCATGGCCCCGGCAGCCTGCGCGCCTGCGCCGAGGGCCGCAGCCCGCGGGTCTGCATCTTTGCGGTTGGCGGCACCATTGTTCTGGACAGCCCGCTGCGGCTGGGGCCGGACCTGTATCTGGCCGGGCAGACCGCCCCGGGCAGCGGCATCCAGATCCGCCTCGGCCAGGCCGCAAATACTCCGGTGGTGATCAAGAACGCCCATGATGTGGTGGTCCGTTTCCTGAAGATCCGCCCGGGTGCCCCGTCCCGCCCCAGCCCCAGCGTTGATGCGGTGACGGTGGAGAACGCGCAGCGGGTCTATCTGGATCATCTGTCGCTGATGTATGCCACTGACGAGCTGTTCAATATCCATGTCTCCAATGCCCTGGCCGCGGACATCACCCTGGCCAACAGCATCCTGGCCTGGGGGCTGGACCGGGCCAACCATCCCAAGGGGCGCCATTCCAAAGGGGCACTGATCTGCTCTGGTGAGGGCCGCCGGGTGGCCTGCGGCAGGGTCACGCTGTGGCGCAATCTGTTTGCCCACAACCGCGACCGCAATCCGGATGTGAATGCCACCGGCACCGGTCCTGTCGAGGTGCTGAACAATGTCTTTTACAATCCGGTCAGCCAGTTCGGGGAATTCTACAACCTCTATGGCGATACCCGGATCACTTATGCCGGCAATCTGGCGCTGGCCGGGCCCAGCACCATCCGCCCGCGCCCGCCGGCGGCCGAAGCCTTCCCGCTTGAGCCGGACCATGCGCTGGACATCCATGCCTGGGGCAATCTGGCGCTGGACCGCGGCCGGCGCTGCAACCGCGCGCAGCCGCTGCAGCTCTGGGGCGCGGAAGCGCGCAAACGCCTGCGCCCCGGCCCGTCTCTTGCCCCGCCAGCCCCGCTGCCGGTGCCCCTGATCCCGGCCGCGGATGTGCTGCAGGCGGTGCTGGCCGCCGCCGGCGACCGCACCCCGTCGCGGCCCCGCGATGCGCTGGATGCGCAGGCGGCGGCTGAGGCCGCAGGCTGCCGCGGCCGGGTGGCGGACCGGGCGGAGGAGGCCGGCGGCTGGCCGCAGCTGCCGCAGGCGCAGGGGCCGGCGGACAGCGACGGCGACGGGCTGCCGGACCAGTGGGAGGCGGCCCGGCCGGGGCTGGATCCGGCGGTGCCTTCCGACCCCTGGGCGGCGGATCCGCAAAGCGGCCTGCCCTATATCGAGGCCTGGCTGGCCGAGCTGGCAGGCGACCGGGAGACGGCGCAGTGAAGGCGGGCGCGGCAGACGGCGGCACCGGCCGCCACCCGGTGCTGCGCCGGATCGCCCGCAATGCCTCCTGGGTGCTGGCGGCGCAGATTCTGAGCGCGCTCTTGGGGCTGGCAAGCCTTGCCTTTGCCGCCCGCGCCCTTGGGCCGGCGGGGCTGGGCATGCTGGCCGCGGCGCAGGCCTATGGCTGGATCCTGAACCGGCTTCTGCACCTGGAGCCCTGGCAGAGCGTCCTGCGGTTCGGCGTCGAGGCGCAGGAGGCAGGCCAGCAGCAGCGGTTCCTGCGGCTGGTGAAATTCTCGCTGCTGGCGGATCTGGCGGGCGGCGGGCTGGCGGGCTGCGCGGCGCTGGCGGCGGCGCCGGCAGCGGCGGGCTGGCTGCGGCTGGGGCCGGAGGGCGGCAGCTATCTGATGCTGCTGGCGCTGGCGCTGTTTCTGAACTTGCGGCCCACCGGGCTGGCGGTGCTGCGGGTTCTGGACCGCTTCGACCTGCTGGCCAAGGCGGATGTCGCGGTGGCGGCGGTGCGGCTGGGGCTGTGCGCGGCGGCCTGGGCGGCGGGGCTGGGGCTGTGGGGCTTCCTGCTGATTGCACTGCTGGAGGGGCTGGCCAGCGGGCTGGCCGCCTTTGTGCTGGCGCTGCGGCAGCTGCGCCGGAGCGGGCACGGCAGCCTGCGGCAGCTGCCGCTGGCCGGGCTGCGGCGCGAGAACCCGGGGCTGCTGCGGCTGTTGTGGAATTCCAACATCAATGTGATTCTGCGCCAGAGCGTGCAGCGGCTGGACGTGATCCTGCTGACGGCGCTGGCAGGTCCGGCGGCGGCGGGCAGTTTCCATCTGGCGCGGCGGCTGGGCGAGGCGGCGCAGAAGCTGGGCCGTCCGCTCAATCAGGCGGTGTATCCTGAGTTTGCCCGCAAATGGGCTGCCGGGGATGCGGCCGGGCTGCGGCGGCTGGCACTGGGGCTGTGCGGCGCGGTTGCGGCGTCCGGCCTGCTGCTGCTGGCACTGCTGGCACCGGTCATGGCGCCGCTTCTGACGCGGCTGTTCGGTGCGGAGTTCGCTGCCGCGGCCCCGGTGGTCTGCGTGCAGATGGCAGCGGCGGCGCTGCTGCTGACCGGGATGATGCTGGGCAATGCGCTGCTCAGCTGCGGCCGTGACAGCTGGCTGGTGCGGATGTCGCTGGCGGCCAGCGCCCTGTTTCTGGCGGCGCTGGCAGTTCTGGTGCCGATGGCCGGGCCGCTGGGAGCGGCACTGGCGCATTTGGTGCTGGGGCTGGCTCTGACCGCGGGCAACGGCTGGCTGCTGCTGCGGCCGCTGCCGCCGCGCGGCGGCGCGGAGGCGGCGCCATGACGGCCCGGGAGATGCCCGAACCGCTGGCGGCCGGCACCGGCAGCATCACCCTGCGCCACTTGGAATTTGCGCTGGTGGCGGCGGCGGTGATGCTGGCACCGGTTAATTACTGGCGCCTGGGAGCGGCCTATTTCACCCTGAGCGATGTCTTTGCCCTGTGCAGCTTTGCGGTGATGCTGGCCCGCGGCCGGCTGCCGCTGCGGCCGCTGGGCGGCATCAGCGGATTCTGGTTCGCCTCGGTGCTGCTGCTGCTGCTGGGCTTCCTGGCAGGCTCGGTGGTGAACGGCGATGCGCTGGATGGCGCCCAGGGGATCCTGCAGTACTGCGTCTCGCTGGTGCTGCTGCCGGCAATCCTGCTGCAGCGGCCGCGGCGGGAAACCGTGCTGCTGATCAAGCTGCTGGTGCTGGCGCTGATGCTGGTGATGATCCACGGCGCCTACTATGTGCATCTGCATCCGGACGACTGGCGCTTTGTCTCTCCCAACGGGCGGCTGGTGTCGGTGATCGAGCGGGTCAACGCCACCGGCGTTCTGGCGGCCCTGGCGATCCTGTTCACGCTGTGGCTGCGGCTGACCGGGGCGGTCGGGCCGGCGGCGGCGCTGCTGGCCTGGGCGGTGCTGGGCTACGGGCTGCTGCTGACGGCCTCCAACACCGGGTTCTTCCTGGCCGCGGCAGGGCTGCTGATGTTTGCGCTCTGCCTGGGGGCGGTGCGGATCCTGGCGGCGGTGATGCTGTTTGCGGCGGCGGCGGGCGTGGCGGTCTATTTCTGGGGCGAGCTGTTCCTTCCGGAGGCCTTCCAGCAGCGGGTGCTGGGGGCACTGCGCAGCGGCAACCTGGCCGAGGCCGGCACTTTCGACGACCGCCTTCTGCTGATGCAGGAGGCGGTGCGGATCGCCGACGGCACCATCTGGAGCGGGCTGGGCATCGATCAGTACCGGCTGGCCAGCCGGTTTTCGGCACCGGTGCACAATGCCTATCTGCTGATCCTGGCCGAGGGCGGGCTGGTGTCGCTGCTGGGGCTGGCGGGGCTGCTGATGACCGGCGTCTGGCTGGGCTGGCACGAGCGGGTGCACAGGCGCCGGGCCCTGTCTCCGGCGCTGACCCTGGCCACGGTGCTGATGCTGGCTCTGGCGCTGACCGGGATCACCCATTTCTATGCCCGCTTCTGGCTGGTGCCCTGGCTGCTGGCGCTGGCCGTCAGCCTGACGCCGGATCCGGGCCGGAACGCTTGAGGCCAGGGCGGCAGGCTGGACGGGCGGGTGAACCGGATTACACTTAGGTTTTGATTGCGGTTGATGAGTTTGGCTCCGCTGCGTGCCCGGCGGGCGGTGCGGCAGGAGCAGCGGGGGTGGTTCGTGGCGGTCAGGGTTCTGTTTCCCTTTGCAGGCGATACGGTGCTGGGCGGCAGCCATGTGTCGGCACTGAAACTGGCCGCATCGCTGGACCGCAGCCGCTTTGAGCCGCATGTGCTGCTGCATCAGGCGGAAGGCGCCCCCGGCGCCTATGCCCGCAGCCTGGGGCTGGCGGTGGAGGTGCTGGAGGAGGTGCCGCTGCTGGGCGCGCGGCGCAACCGGCGGCCGGGGGATGCCGGGGTGCTGGCCTATTTCCGGCGCAGCTATCCGGCGCTGCGGGCGGCGCTGAGGCGGATCCGCCCGGATATCGTGCACACCAACGAAGGCCGCATGCATGCCAACTGGATGCTGCCGGCGCGGCGGGAAGGCTGCAGGCTTCTGTGGCATCACCGCCAGGATCCGCAGGCCTTTGGCGTCAACATGCTGGCGCCGCTGTTTGCCGGCCATATCATCAGTGTTTCGCATTTCTCGAAACCGGCGCGGCCGCTGCGCCCGGTGGCGCACAAGCTGTCGGTGGTGCGCAGCCCCTTCGATGTTCCGCAGCCCGTGCCGGAGCGCAGCGCCTGCCGCGCCATGCTGCTGCAGGCGCCTGGGCTGCCGCCGGAGGCACTGCTGCTGGGTTATGCCGGCAATCTGAACAGCCGCAAGCGGCCGCTGCATTTCGTCGAGGCGGTGCGGGCGGTGCAGGATGCGCTGCCGGAGCGCCCGGTGCACGGGCTGCTGTTCGGCCGCCCCGAGCAGCCGGAGCAGCGGCTGGATGCGGCCTGCGAAGCCCGCGCGGCGGCCCTTGGCCTGGGCGGGCAGATCCATCTGATGGGGTTCCGCAGCGATATCGCGGCCTGCATGGCGGGGCTGGATGCGCTGCTGGTCACCGCGCTGAGCGAGCCTTTCGGACGCACCCTGATCGAGGCGATGTTCCTGGGCACGCCGGTGATTGCCACCCGCCACGGCGGCAACCCCGAAGCCATCACCGATGGCTGCACCGGATTCCTGGTTGATCCGCAGGACCCGGCCGCCTTTGCGGCGCCGGTGGCCCGGCTGGCGGCAGATCCGGCACTGCAGGCGCGGCTTACCGCCGCCGCCCGCAAGGAGGCGCTGGCGCAGTACAGCACCGCCCGCCATGTGGCGGAGGTCAGCGGCATCTACCGCCGCCTGCTGCCGCAAAATCCGGCGGAGAGGCTGGCCAATGCCTGAGCCGCGCCCCGACTTCCTGATCATCGGCGGTGCCAAATGCGCCACCACCTGGCTGCAGCGGGCGCTGCAGCAGAGCCCGGAAATCGTGATGCCGGACCCCGAGCTGCATTACTTCTCGCGCGAATTCCGCCGCGGCCCGGACTGGTATGCGGCGCAGTTTCCGCCGCGGGCGCCGGGGCAGCTCATGGGGGAGAAATCCAACACCTATCTGACCGCGCCGGAGGCGGCCGCGCGGATCCATGCCGCCTGCCCGCAGGTGCGGCTGGCGGTGCAGCTGCGCGACCCGGTGGCGCGCGCCTATTCCGACTACTGCATGCTGCTGCGCCGGGGCGAGGCGGACCGGGATATCATCCGCTGGCTGGACCCGCAGCGCGCGGCCGGCGAGCGCTTCCTGCAGGACGGGCTCTACGGCCGTCATCTGAGCCGCTTCCTGGCGCTGTTTCCGCGCCGCCGGATTCTGCTGCTGCTCTATGAGGAGACGGTGCGCCATCCGCAGGCGCAGCTGGCCCGGCTGGCGGCCCATATCGGCTGCCGCAGCGCCCTGCCCGCGCCGCCTGCGGGGCGGGTGAAGGACCGCAGCGCGCCCATGGTGCCGCTGCGGCTGCGGCAGCTGCTGCACCCGGCGCGGCCCTGGCTGGACCGGATCCGCCACCGCACGCCGCTGCGCCAGATCCGGGCGGCGGTGGCCCGGCCGGTGGATTACCCGCCGCTGCCCGCGGCGCTGGCGGCTGAAATCCGCGCGTTCTACCGCAGCGACACGGCGCTGCTGCAGCAGCTCATGGGCTGCGATCTGAGCGCCTGGGACCGGGCCCCGGACGCACAGGAGGCGCATCGGGCATGATCCTGCATGTGATCACCAGCTTTGCCTCCCATGGCGGTGCCCAGACCATGCTGGCGCGGCTGCTGGCGCAGAGCCGGGAGCCGGCCCTGGTGGTGCCGCTGACCGAGGCCTCGCCGCGCAACATTGCGCTGGCGGATAATCCCAATGTCGCTTACGTGCCGCTGGGCGCGCGCTCGGCGCTGGCGATGCCGGGGGCCGCCTGGCAGCTGGCGCAGCTGATCCGCCGCCGCCGCCCCCGCGTGATCCTGTGCTGGATGTACCACGCCATGGCCATCGGCGCCCTGGCGGTGCGGCTGGCAGGCAGCCGGGTGCCGCTCTATTGGACGGTGCGCCAGGCGCTGGACGATCCGGCGGCGCTCAGCCGCAGCACCCGCGCCGCGGTGCGCCTGTCGCGCAGCCTGTCGGGGCAGGCGGCCGGCATCATCTACAATTCGCAGCGCGCGCTGGAACAGCACGGCGCCTACGGGTTTGCGCCCGCCCGGGCGCTGATGATCCCGAACGGGTTCGCGCTGCCGCCCGCACAGCCGCAGCCCGGCCCGGCCCGGGTGTTCGGCATCGCGGCGCGGCTTCACCCGCAGAAGGACTACGGCTGCTTCTTTGCCGCCGCAGCGCTTGCCCTGCAGCGCTGCCCGGAGCTGCGCTTTGCGGCGGCGGGCGAGGATGTGGAGGCAGGCAATCCGCAGATCCGCCATCTGCTGGCGCAGAGCGGCCTGCCGCCGGAGCGGATTGAGCTGTGCGGCGAGCTGGCGGAGATGGACGGGTTCTACCGCCGCATCGACGCGCTGGTGCTGTCCTCGCGCACCGAAGGCTTCCCCAATGTGCTGGCCGAGGCGATGAGCCATTGCCGCCCGGTGGTCACCACCGATACCGGCGATGCCGCCGCAGTGGCCGGCCCGGCCGGGCTGGTGGTGCCGCCGCGCGATCCGGCGGCGCTGGCCGCGGCGATGGCAGAGATGGCGGGCTGGAGCCCGGACCGCTACGGCGCGGCGGCGCAGGGGGCGCGGGCGCGGGTCGCTGAGCGCTACGGCCTGCCTGCCATTGCCGCCGCCTTTGACGCGGTGCTGAACGGGGAGGTGCTGCCATGTGCGGTCTGACCGGCTTTGCCGCCTTTGGCCCGTTTGAGGCGGCCCCCGCCCGCGCCGCGCTGCAGGCGATGAGCACCAGCCTGGCCCACCGCGGCCCCGACGGCGAAGGGCTGTGGCTGGATCCGGAGGCCGGGGTGGCGCTGTCGCAGCAGCGGCTGGCCATCATTGACCTGAGCGAAACCGGCCATCAGCCGATGGCGTCGCCGGGGGGGCGCTACATGGCGGTCTTCAACGGCGAGATCTACGGCTACCGGGCGCTGCGGGCGGAACTGGCGGCGCGGGGCACCATCTTCCGCGGCAGCTCCGATACCGAGGTGCTGCTGGCGGCGGCAGACGCCTGGGGGGTGCAGGCGGCGCTGGAGCGGGTCAACGGCATGTTTGCGCTGGTGCTCTTTGACCGGCAGGCGCGCAGGCTGATCCTGGCCTGCGACCGGCTGGGCAAGAAGCCGCTCTATATCGGGGTGCAGGGCGGGCTGCTGCTGTTCGGCTCGGAGCTGAAGGCGCTGCGCGCGCATCCCGCATTCACCGCGCCGCAGCTGGACCGGCAGGCGCTGGCGGCCTTTCTCAGCTATGGCTACATCCCGGCGCCGCAAACGATCTACCGGCAGGCGGTGAAACTGCAGCCGGGCCATCTGCTGGAGCTGGATCTGACGGCGCCGCCGCTCTCTGCCCGGGCGCTGGCGGCGCAGGCCCGCCCCTTCTGGCGGGCCGAGGCTGCGGCCGCGGCGGGGCTGGCGGATCCGTTCCCGGATGCTGCCGCAGCGCTGGCGGCGCTGGAGACGCAGCTGGAGACGGCGGTGGGCGCGCGCATGGTGGCGGATGTGCCGGTGGGCGCCTTCCTGTCTGGGGGCATCGATTCCACCCTGGTGACGGCGATGATGCAGGCGCAGTCGCAGACCCCGGTGCTGAGCTTCACCGTGCGCTTCGGCGAGGCGGAGGTGAACGAGGCGGATCATGCCGCTGCCCTGGCCCGCCATATCGGCACCGACCACCATGAGGTCACCGCCACGCCGCAGATGGCGCTGGATCTGCTGGAGCGGATGCCGGATGTCTATGACGAACCGTTTGCCGATCCGTCGCAGCTGCCGTCGCTGCTGGTGTCGCAGCTGGCGCGCGGGCATCTGAAGGTGGCGCTGTCGGGCGACGGCGGCGATGAAAGCTTTGGCGGCTATGCGCGCTACGGGCGGATGATGATGTTCGAGCGGCTGGCCGCCCGGGTGCCGGGGCTGGCCGCCCGGATGCTGGCGGCAGCCCCGGAGATGCTGATGCGGGGGCTGACGGCGGCGCTGCGGCCGGGGCTGCCGCCGCATCTGCGCCGCGAAGCCAGCCCCGACCGGCTGCGCAAGCTGGCCGCCATTCTGGCGCATCCGGATTTCCGCAGCCGCTATGAGGCGCAGTTCTCGATGTGGGCGCCGGCTGCGGTGATGCGCGCCGCCCCGGCCCGCCCGCCCGCGGCCTTCACCGCCCGCGCCCTGCCCGAAGGCCTTGATCCGCCGGCGCTGATGATGCTCTTGGACACGCTGGTCTACCTGCCCGGCGATGTGCTGGTGAAAGTGGACCGGGCCTCGATGGCGGAAGGGCTGGAGGTGCGGGCGCCGCTGCTGGATTACCGGGTGGTGGAGACCGCCTGGCGGATGCCGGCCGCGCTGCGCTTTGACAGCAGCGGCGGCAAGGCGGCGCTCCGGCAGCTGCTGGCGCGGCGGGTGCCGCAGCAGCTGTTCGACCGCCCCAAACAGGGGTTTTCGATCCCGCAGAACGCCTGGCTGCGCGGGCCGCTGAAGGCGCGGGCGGCGGATCTGTTCGAAACCGGCGGCGCGGTGGCGCAGGAGCTGGATGCAGCGCTCCTGCGGCGGCGCTGGCAGGAGCATCTGTCGGGGCGGCGCAACTGGGGCGCCCATCTGTGGGCGGTGCTGATGCTGGAGCTTTGGCTGCAGCGCTGGATGGCGCCGGAGGCCGGGGCCGATGCGCTGCCGCCGGCTGCGGCAGCCCGGGGCGGCGGCAGAGGATGAGACAGGAGAGGAGCAGTTCCATGCGGACCCTTTTACGCACGGCGGCCCTGGTCGGTCTCGCCACGCTGCTGCTGATCGCCGGGCTGGAGGGCGGCATCCGGCTGCTGGCGCCGCAGACCGTGCGCACCGCCTATCTGGAGGGCGGGCCGATGGCGCTGAAAGATCCGGTGCTGGGCCATGTCAACCGGCCGCAGACCCGGGCCCGGGTGCAGGCGCCGGAATATGATGTGGAATATGCCACCGACAGCCGCGGCTTCCGCACCGGCGGCGCGGCGGCGGCAGAGCCCGCCGCCGGCGCTGTCCGGATCCTGCTCCTGGGGGATTCCTTCACCTTCGGCGCCGCCAATGCGGTGCAGGACAGCTGGGCCGCGCTGCTGGGGCAGCGCTTTGCTGCCGGGGGCCGCGCCGTCGAAATCATCAATGCCGGGGTGCCGGGCTATGACACATCCCAGCAGGCACTGTACCTGGAGCGGCTCTACGGCAGCCTGCAGCCGGATATCGTGCTGATCAGCTTCATGACCAACGACCTGTTCGTGAACGAGCCTATCCAGCGCGCGCCGGACGGCACCGAAACCGCCCGCGGCGATGCCAGGGCGGTGATTGCCCAGGGCGGCCGGAAGCGCTCCTCGCTGCAGGCGGTCACCCTGCTGAAGCGGCTGCTGATGAAAAGCGACAGCACCTATGTGCGGCTCTATCTGATGACGCCCCGGGCGGCGTTTTACAGCCTGCCCGCTTCGGATCTGGTGCAGCGCAAGATGGCCGCGACCCAGGCGCTGCTGCGGCGCATACGTGAATTCTGCGCGGCCCGGGGCGCCGCGCTGCTGGTGGTTTCGGTGCCGCAGCTGTTTCAGGTTTTTGCGGCGGCGGCGGACAGCCCGCCCAAGGGGGTGATCCCGGATCTGCCGGACCGGGAACTGGCCGGATTCGCGGCGTCTGAAGGGATCGCCTGGGTCAGCCTGCTGGATACCCTGGCGCAGAGCTACCGGCGCGGCGGTGCGGATCTCTACCACCGCTATGACGGCCACCTGAATGCGGCCGGCAACCGGGTGATGGCCGAAGCGGTGCATGCGGCGCTGCTGCCGCTGCTGGCAGAGCGGGAGACGGCGCAGAAGGCCTCCCTGGGCACGGAGAAGCAGCCATGAGCGCCGGAGCCGCCCCGCTGCGGGTGCTGATCTGTTCGGCGGGGCGCCGGGTGGAGCTGATGCAGCGGTTCCGCGCGGCCGCCGGGCGGCTGGGCCTGCCGCTGGAGGTTCTGGCCTGCGACCTGGATCCGGACGGCAGTGCGGCTTGCGCGCTGGCGGAGCGGGCCTTTCAGGTGCCGCGCTGCGATGATCCCGGCTTTGCGGCGGCGGTGCTGGATGTGGTGCGCCGGACCGGGGCGCAGCTGGTGGTGCCCACGATCGACCCGGACCTGATGCCGCTGGCCCGCGCGGCGGAGGACTTTGCGGCGCTGGGGGCACGGCTGCATGTGTCGCCGGTGCCGGTGATCGAAACGGTGCGCGACAAGCTGAAAACGGCGCAGGTGCTGGGCGCGGCTGGGGTGCCGGTGCCGCGCACGCTGGACCGGGCCGGGCTGGAGGCGGCGCCGGAGGCGCTCGGCTGGCCGGTTTTTGCCAAGCCTTCGGGCGGCAGCGCCAGCCGCGGCCTGCAGGTGTTCAGCCGTCTGCAGGATCTGCCCGCCAGCTTCCCCGAGCCGATGATCTTCCAGGAGCTGCTGGCGGCGCCGGAATACACCGTCAACATGTTCGTGGACAGCCAGGGGGCCCTGCGCACGGTGATCCCGCATCTGCGCCAGCGGGTGCGCGCGGGCGAGGTGGAAAAGGGCATCACCGAGCGGCGGGCGGATCTCCATGCGATTGCCGGAGGCATCCTGCGGGCGCTGCCCGGCTTGCGCGGCGTGGCCTGTTTCCAGGTGCTGAGCGCAGCGGACGGCCAGCCCAGGGTGATCGAGATCAACGCCCGTTTCGGCGGCGGCTACCCGCTGGCGGATGAGGCCGGCGCCTGTTTCGCCCAATGGCTGCTGGAGGAGGTCTCGGGCCTGCCCTGCAGCGCGCATGACAACTGGCGCGAGGGCGTGCGGATGATGCGCTATGACAGCGCCGTCTACCGGGGCTGACGGCCATGGGCGGCAGGTCTGGCATGGGCCGCGCGGCGCCGGGCTGGATGGTGGTTTTCGACCTGGATGACACGCTGTATCTGGAACGCGATTTCGCCTTCAGCGGCTACCGCCATCTGGAGCAGGTGGTGGCCGCGCAGTCCGGGGTGCGGGGGTTCGGCGCCGCCTGCCGCGCCCTGTTCGAGGCCGGGGTGCGGCGGCATGTCTTCGACCGCGCCTGCGCGGAACTGGGGCTGGCTGCGGGGCCGGAGCGGATTGCGCAGCTGGTGGCGGGATACCGGGCCCACAGGCCGGAGATTGCGCTGTGCCCGGATGCGGCGCGCTACCTGGCGCAGGCGCCCGGGCCGCTGGGGCTGATCACCGACGGGCCGGAGAACACGCAGCGCAACAAGATCACGGCGCTGGGGCTGCAGGCTCTGATCAGGCATATCCGCGCCACCGGCACCTGGGGGGCAGGCTATGGCAAGCCGCATCCGCGCGCCTTTCAGGAGATGGAAGACAAGGCGCCGCCGGGCGCCCGGCTGGCCTATGTCGCCGACAACCCGGCCAAGGATTTCGTAACCCCCAGGGCACGCGGCTGGACCGCAGTGCAAATCCTGCGCCCCGGTGCGGTGCATGATCCCGAGCCGCCCGATGCCGCTCATGCGGCGCATCTGCGGATTCACAGCCTGGATCAACTGGACCCGGCGCTGGCCGCCTGGACGGCGGTGTGACCGGCCCGCGGCCCGGCGGCCTCAAGAAGCACCTGGTCCCAGTCCGCCAGCACCCGGTCCGGCGCCAGCCGCGCCCAGGCCTGCGGCGCCATTGCCGACATGCGCTGCCGCAAGCCGGGATCGCGGGCCAGGCGGATCACCGCGCGGGCCAGGGCGGCAGGATCCTCCGGCGGCACCAGCAGTCCGTTCTGGCCGGAGCGGATCAGCTCGCGCGGGCCGTAGTCGCAATCAAAGGCGACCGCCGGCAGCCCGTGCACCGCCGCCTCTGCCAGCACATTGGGAAAGCCTTCATAGCGTGAGGACAGAACCAGCATGTCGGCCGCGCCGATCCAGCCGCCGGGCTGCGGGCACAGGCCCGGCAGCGACACGCAGGGCTGCAGCCCCAGCCGGGCGCGCAGCTGCTCCAGCCGCCCCCGCTCCGGACCCTCGCCCCAGATGGTGAGCCGGGTGGCGGGCAGCGCCGCATGAATGTCCTTCATCGCCAGAAGCAGAAGGTCGAATCCCTTCTGCCGGTCCAGCCGCCCGGCGGCCGCCAGCTGCAGCCCGTCCCGTCCCGGATCCAGCCGCGGCGCGATGCCGGCAAAGGGGGCGCAGGGGTTGGGGATCACCCGGGCACGGGCGCGCAAGGCGCAGGGCAGCGCGTCCCTGGCCCGCCGGGTCTGCATCACCACGGCGGCGGCGCGCCGGGCCAGCAGGTCCTGCGCCCGCCGCCAGGCCGGATGCGCGCCCTGCGCCTGCGGGTTGTTGCGCTCTGATATGATCACCGGGCAGGAGGGCTGCAGCGTGGCCGCGGCAGCCAGGGTCAGCACGTTCACCTTGGTGAGGAAGGCGATCACCGCATCGGGCCGCACCCGGGCCAGGGTGCTGCGGATGTGGCGGAACCGCTGCCACTGCACCAGTTTGCTGCAGCCCTGCGCCGGCACATGCAGGGCGGCGCTTGCCGGATAGGTGAAATAGGGGCCGTCCTGCGGCAGGCTCATGCCGGCCGCATGCACCTCATCGCCAAGCGCAGCGCGGTGCGCGGCGAGCATCGCCATCACCTTTTCGGCGCCCCCGGCTCCGAATCCGCCCTGGATCAGCAGCAGCCTCATGGCAGCACCTGGCGGGCGGGCCTGCTGCCCCGCCCCCTGTCGATGATGCTGTCCCATTGCCCGAAAATACGGCTGGGCGAGAGCCGGGCCCTGTTAATCTGCACGGCAGCGCGGAACGCCCGCTGCCGGGCCGGATCGCCGATGATCCGCGAGGCCGCTGCCGCCAGCGCAGCAACGTCCCCTGCCGGCACCAGCACCCCGTTCTCGTTCTGCCGGATCAGGTCGCGGGGGCCGTAGTCGCAATCGAAAGAAACCACCGGCAGGCCGCAAACAGTGGCTTCGGCCACCACATTGCAGAAACCTTCGTAGCGCGAACTGACCAGCAGGAGATCCGACTGCTGCAGCCATTCCCCGGGGGACCGGGTCACGCCGGGCAGAAAAACCGCTCCCTGCAGGCCAAGCTGGCGCACCATCGCCTCCAGCCTGGGCCGTTCGGGGCCTTCGCCATAGATCGTCAGCCGCACCTGCGGCCACTCCCGGCGGATCCGGGCAAAAGCGGGCAGCAACAGGTCAAACCCCTTCTGATAGGTCAGCCGCCCCACCGCGGCCAGCCGCCGGCAGGGGCCTGCGGGGCGCTGCGCGGAGGGAACACAGGGGTTGGCAATGACAACGGCCTGCCGCCGCAGCCAGGGCGGCAGGCCGCGGCGGCCCTCCTCTGTCAGCATGACGATGGTTCTGGCCCTGAGCGCCAGAACGCTCTGGGCGTGCTGCCAGGCCGGATGCGCCCGCTGGGTGCGCGGGTTGTTGCGCTCCGATATGATCACCGGGCAGCGCCGGACCAGCGCTGCGGACAGGGTCAGCACGTTCACCTTGGTCAGGAAGGACACCACCAGATCCGGCTGCACCAGGTCCATGACCTGGCGGATGTGGCGCATGCGGTGCAGCTGCACGGCACCGCGCGCCGGGGCGCCGGCCGTCTGCATCGGATGCAGGGCAACCGCGTCCGGATAGGGGAAATAGGAGCCTTCGGCGGGCATCGACAGCGCCGCCGCATGCACCTCGTCGCCCCGGGCGGCACGGTGGGCGGCCAGCAGCGCCATCACCTTCTCGGCGCCGCCGGCCCCGAAGCCGGCCTGGATCAGCAGCAGCCGCATCGCGCGCTCCTTTCCGGCCCGTTCAATGGCTGCCGCGCTGGCGCCGCCGGCCCGGCGGTGCGCCTTCGGAAGGCGCGCGCGGCCGCGGCCTGCGCGGCAGCTCTGCCTGCGGCTGCGGCAGCGCCGCCGGGCGGGCGCTGTGGAACTCCGGCGGCGCGTTCAGCTCCCGTTCGATCAGCGGCCGCTGCAGATCCTTGGACTGCAGGAAGATCCGCCCGATGTATTCGCCGATGATGCCAAGGAACATGGCGTTGAGGGTGATCGACAGCAGCAGCAGGATGGTGGTGGTGGCAAAGCCCGCAGGCCAGTCCTGGCCGAACACCACCTTTGCAATCACATAAAAGATCATCAGCAGGAAGGTCAGCAGCCCGGCGGTGAGGCTGATCAGCGAGGCCAGCCGCAGCGGCAGCAGCGAATGATTGATCAGCCCGTCCACCGCCAGGGACAGCATCGCCCGGAACGGGAACTTCGACTCTCCGGCGGTGCGGGCGGCGCGGTCGTACTCGAACCCCGCCTGGCTGAACCCCATGCCGCTGATCATGCCCCGCACATAGGGCGAGCGGTCGTTGGAGCGGCGCAGCTCATCCAGGATGCGGCGGTCGCTGAGACGGAACTCGCCGGCATTGCGCGGCAGGTCGTCATGGCTGATGATGTCGATCAGCGCATAGAAGCCGCGCCGGGCCGCCGCCACCAGCACCCCGTCGGGCAGGCGGCGGCGGATGCCGTAGACCACGTGATGGCCCTGGCGCCACATTTCCAGCATCCGCGGGATCAGCTCGGGCGGGTCCTGCAGGTCGCAGTCCAGCTGCACCGCGCAATCGCCCCGCGCCGCCCGGTAGGCGGTCAGCACCGAGGCCTGGTAGCCGACGTTGCGGGAAAAGCGGATCACCCGCACCCGCGGGTCGGCGGCAGCGATCTCCGCCAGGATCGCAAAGGTGCGGTCGCTGGAGTGATTGTCGGTGAAGATGATCTCCGGGGTGCAGTCCGGCAAATCTTCGAACACCGCAGCGACCCGCTCATAGGCGGTGCGCACGGTCTGCTCCTCGTTCAGAGCCGGGATCAGCACCGACACCAGCGTCAGGCCTGTTTCCGGTCCTCTGCCCCGGCCGGAGCCTGCAGCATCTGTTGTTCCCATTTCAGTGTCCTTTCAAGCCCTTCGGCCAGGGGAACCCGCGGTGCCCAGCCCAGGCGCCTGCGGATCCGTGTGGTGTCAGAATGCAGAATGCTGTCCGGCCCGCCGCCCGGCGCCGCATCCGCGGCGCGGCGGATCAGCGCCGGCGGCGCCTGGGCCAGCTGCGCCATCAGCGCGGCCAGCTCTGCCATGTCCGGCAGCGCGCCGCTGCCCAGGTTGATCACCGGCCCGGCTGCGGCAGGCCGGGCGGCAATGGCCAGCAGCCCGGCCACCGCGTCCTCGACATGGATCAGCTCGCGGCGGCTGTGCGGGCTGTGCAGCTCTGTCACCCGGCCTGCGGCCAGGTTGCGGGCCAGCTGCGGGATCAGGAAATCCTGCGACTGGCCGGGCCCGTAGGTCAGCGCCAGCCGGGCGGTCGCCGCCGCAAACGGCAGCCGCGGCTGCGCCATCTCCAGAAAGCGGGTGGCCGCCAGCATCGAGGCCCCGTAGGCATTCAGCGGCGCCTCGCGGGCCGTTTCGCTGAACCGCTCCGGCCCGGCGCCGTATTCGGCAATGGTGCCCAGCCGCACCAGCACTTGCGGCGGCTCCGCCGCGGCGGCGGCTGCAGCCAGCAGCGCGGTCAGCGGCAGCAGGTTGTCCCCGATGCTGCGGCCCAGATCCTCCAGCCCCGGATCCGCCCGGAACCGGGTCGCGGCGGCGGCATGAAACAGGATCTGCGGCCGGGCCGCCGCCAGCGCCGCCGCCAGAGCCGCCGGGTCCTGCGGCGGTGCCCGCAGCAGCTGCAGCTGCGGTGCAATGCCCTGCAGCCGGTCCAGCCGCGAGGCCGGGCGCAGCAGCACGCTGACCTCGTCGCCGCGCGCCAGGCAGGCCCGCGCCAGATGGGAGCCGATGAAGCCGCTGGCCCCGGTTATGAGCACCCGCGCCACCGCCCGCCCTCAGGGAATGATCCGCGGGCTGGGCAGCGGCACGATGAACTTGCCGCCGCGGGCCTCGAACTCCGCCATCTGCTCGCGGATTTCATCAAAGAAGTTCCAGGCCAGCACCAGCAGGTAGTCGGGCTGCCGCTCCGCCACCGCCTCCGGCCCCAGCACCGGGATCATCATCCCCGGCGAATAGAGCCCCTGCTTCAGCGGGTTGCGGTCGGCCAGGAAATCCAGCGTCTCCGGGCCGATGCCGAAATAGTTCAGCAGCGTGTTGCCCTTGGCCGGGGCGCCGTAGCCGGCAATGCTCTTGCCGCTGGCCTTGAGCCCCTTCAGGATCCGGGTCAGCACTTCGCCCAGATCCTGCACCCGGCCGGCAAAGGCCTCGTAGCTTTCGCGCCGCAACAGACCGGCGGCCCGCTCCTCTTCCAGCATCTGTGCCACCACGGGCGCGGGGTCCGCCTGCAGCGCCGCGGGCTGCAGGAACACCCGCATCGAGCCGCCATGCACCGGCAGCCGGGTGACATCCACCACATCCAGCCCCACCGCTTCGCCCAGCCGCACGATCGACAGCAGGCTCAGCTCCGACAGGTGCTCGTGATAGACATTGTCGAACTCGTTGGTCTCCAGGATGGTCTTGCCCCAGGGCACCTCGATGATGAAGGTGCCGTCCTCTTCCAAAAGCGCCAGCACCCCGGTGCAGAAGCCATGCAGGTCATCGATGTGGTTGAAGGTGTTGGTGGTGGTGATCACCCGGGCCGGGCCTTCGGCGGCGCGGACCCGTGCGGCGGTTTCCGGGTTGAAGAAGGCGGTGTCCACCCGCACCCCGCGCTCTGCCGCGATCACCGCCAGATTGGCAGCCGGATCGATGCCCAGGGTGCGGCCGCCCTGCGCATTGGCATGGCTGAGCATCAGCCCGTCGTTGCAGCCGATGTCGACGATCAGCCCGGCGCCTTCGCCGCTGCCTGCGCGCGCCACGGCCACCTGCGCCAGCTCCGCGAAATGGCTGTGCATGGTGGCCGCGCCCGAGGGCACATAGAGATAGTTGGTGAAGAAATCCGGCGGCACCTGGTCGGCCACCTGCAGCAGCCCGCAGTCGAGGCAGGCCTGGGCATTGAGCGCAAAGGCCGGCTGCGGCCTGGCCCGGTCCTCCGGGCGCACGAACATGTTGGCGGGCGGATGCGCCCCCATCGGCAGCACCAGCATCAGATTGGACGAGCGGCAGCAGCGGCAGGCGGTCAGCACTGACGGGCGCGCGGGCGGGCGGGTGGCAGGCGGGCGGGTGAAGGTCCGGTTCATGAGGCGATATCCTTCTGGAACGGGGCCGCGAAGCGGCTGAATGTGTCGTGCATGTAGGCAATCTGCGCCGCCTCCAGCCCGTGGTGGCAGGCCAGCAGGATGCCGCCTTCCATCACCCGGTCGGCCTGCGGGTAGCCGCCCGGCGCGGCGCGGTGCGCCACCCCCTGCATGGCCGGCTGGCGCAGGATGTTGCCGGTGAACACCGGCCGGGTCTGGATGTCGGCCCGCTCCAGCGCG
The DNA here is from genome assembly GCF_025144465.1 of Leisingera sp. S132. Classification (NCBI taxonomy): domain Bacteria; kingdom Pseudomonadati; phylum Pseudomonadota; class Alphaproteobacteria; order Rhodobacterales; family Roseobacteraceae; genus Leisingera; species Leisingera sp. S132. Next base: position 90,918 of record NZ_CP083559.1, on the reverse strand, counting down.
ATCTGCAGCTCCTTGCGGCTGAACGGCGCATCTGCGCGCAGCGTCAGCGGAAAGGCCAGCCAGCCGGTGCGCGACTGCGGCAGCTGGCGGGGCAGGACAAACCAGTCCCTGTACCGGGAAAAAAACGCCAGATGGGCGGCGAAATTCTGCTCCCGCGCGGTGATGTTGCGCTCCAGCTTGCCCAGCTGCACCAGCCCGAAGGCGGCGCTGATCTCGGACGGCTCCAGATTGTAGCCAAGCGCCTCGAACAGGAATTTCGCGTCATAATCGATGCCGTCGACACGGGCGCTGAAGCGGTTCTCCAGCTTCTCGGATTCTTCGAACAGCGAGGAGGTCCGCCCCCAGGAGCGCAGCAGCAGCGCCTGCCGCCCCAGCCGGTCCTCATTGACGCAGAGCATGCCGCCGTTGCCCGCGCCGTTGATCACATGGGAGCCGTAGAAGCTGGTGGTGGAGACATCGGACCAGGTGCCGGTGCTGGTGCCGCCGATGGCGGCGCCCAGGGTGTCGGCGCTGTCCTCGATCACCTTCAGCCCATGGGCATCGGCAATCTGGCGGATCCGCGGCCAGTCCGGCAGGTTGCCGATCAGCGACGGGATCATCAGCGCCGAGGTCCGTTCGGTGATCATCGCCCCGATGGCCTCAGCATCGATGTTATAGGTGCCCTCCTCCACATCCACGAAGGCCGGCACCAGCCCCTGGCGCACCAGCGGCGCCACCGTGGTGGCAAAGGTCAGCGCCGGGGTGATCACCTCGCTGCCCTTGGGCAGGTCCAGGATTTCCACCGCCAGGTAATTGGCAGAGGAGCCGGAATTCACCATGATCCCGTGGCGCTTGGCAAAGAGCGCCGCCACCTGCTGCTGCATCTGCCGCACCCGCGGCCCCATCTGGGTCGAGGTTTTCAGCACCTCGACCACCGCGTCGATCTCTTCCTGGCCGTGCACTGTCTGGCCGTAATTCACACGCATTGAAATCATCCCCCTCAAACCGTCTGTGCGCGGCGCCCCGGGCCGCTTGCTGCTATTGCGCGGCAGGCTGCCGCCAGGTTTCCGTTCTGTCCGCTGCTGCGCCCTCCGGGCTGTCTGCGCCTGCCGCCATCAGGCTGCCGTAGCGGCTGATCTGCGCCCGGCTCAGCGCCGCCATGCCGGTGCCGCCGTCCTGGAACGCCCGGTACCACTGTGCTGTCATCGCCGCCGCCTCCGGCAGCGCCAGCTGCGGCTGCCAGCCCAGCCGCAGCCGCGCCCGGGTGCTGTCGAGCCGCAGCAGCCCGGCCTCATGCGGGCCGTCCTCTGCCGGGCTGAAATCCACCTGCGGCGCCCCCGGCCCCCAGGCGGCGCTGAGCAGCGCCGTCAGCTCCCGCACGGTGACGGTGCCCGCCAGCGGCGGGCCGAAATTCCAGGCCCCGGCAAATTCCGCCCCGCCCGGCCCCAGGAGCCGCGCCGCCAGCGCCAGATAGCCCGACAAGGGCTCCAGCACATGCTGCCAGGGCCGCACCGCCTGCGGGCGGCGGATCTGCAGCGGCTGATCCGCGGCGGCGGCGCGCGCCAGGTCCGGCACCAGCCGCTCCGCGCCCCAGTCGCCGCCGCCGAACACATTGCCCGCCCGGGCGGTGGCCAGCTGCGGCCCGTCCGGGGCGGCAAAGAAAGCATTTCTGTAGGCGCCCGCCACCAGCTCGGTGCAGGCCTTGGAGGCGCTGTAGGGATCATGGCCGCCCAAGGGGTCGCTCTCGCGGTAGCCCCAGTCCCATTCCCGGTTCTCGTAGCATTTGTCGCTGCTGACCACGACGGCAGCCTGCAGCGACGGCATCCTGAGTGCTGCATCCAGCACATGGGCGGTGCCGCCGGCATTGGTCTCGAAGGTTGCGGCCGGCGCCTGGTAGGACCGGCGCACCAGGGGCTGCGCGGCCAGGTGGAACAGCACCTCGGCATCCGCCCCCGCCAGCGCCGCCGCCAGCGCGCCGGGATCGCGGATATCGGCAATCCGGCTGTCCAGAGCCTGCTCCAGCCCGCAGGCGGCAAAGAAGGACGGCCCCGGCTCCGGCGCCAGCGCCAGCCCGGTGACCCGGGCCCCCAGCTGCTGCAGCCAGAGGCACAGCCAGCCGCCCTTGAAACCGGTATGGCCGGTGACCAGCACCCGCCGCCCGGCAAAGACGCCGCCGAAACCAGGATCCGGACCCTCTGCCATGCGCGCCGCCTCAGATTGCCACGGCGGGGAAAGCCGCGCCGGGCTTGTCCTCGAACCGCATCCAGGGCGGCACCTCCTCGTCGCACATGGCGTTGAGGCTGTTGCGGTCGCGGATGGTGTCCATCGGGTGCCAGAAGCCTTCGTGGCGGTAGGCCATCAGTTCGCCGTCGCGCGCCATCTGGGTCAGCGGCGACTGCTCCAGCGGCTCCATGTCGTCGACCATGTAGTCCATCACCCCGGGCTCGAAGACGAAGAAGCCGCCGTTGATCCAGGTCTCGCGCTTGCGCACCTTCTCGGTGAAGGCATCGACCCGGTCGCCCTTCAGCTCGATATTGCCGAAGCGGGCGGGCGGCTGCACCGCGGTGACCGTGGCCAGCTTGCCGTGCGACTTGTGGAAGTCGATCAGGGCCGCGATGTCGACATTGCCGAGCCCGTCGGAATAGGTGCACATGAAAGTCTCATTCGGGGTCAGCCAGTCGCGCAGGCGGCGGATCCGCCCCGAGGTCATGGTATGGGCGCCGGTGTCCACCACCGAGACATTCCAGCCGCCGGGGCGGGACGGGATCAGCCGCAGCTTGCCGGTGTCCACCGAGACGCTGATGTTATTGGCAATCAGATGGTAATTGGCAAAGAACTGCTTGAGCAGCAGCGCCTTGTAGCCCGCTGCCACGATAAAATCCTGATGGCCGAAATGGCTGTAGATATCCATCACCCGGGCAATGATCGGGCGTCCCCCCACCTCGACCATCGGCTTGGGTATGGACACGGTTTCCTCAGCCAGCCTGGAGCCAAGCCCGCCGGCCAGAAGCACGCATTGCATCGGTAATCCCTCCACTCGTCAAAATACATCTCCCGCGCCTGCGCCCGGGCCCCCGCCCCGGCCTGCTCTGCCTCAAACCCCTCATTCAGCGCCGCCGCAGCTTCAGGGCTGCTTTGCCGGCGGGCACAGGAACAGCTGTCCGGTGCCGTATCTGCTGGCCAGATCCCCCGGCCCTTCTTGCTGCCCTTCTTCCGGCCTCTCCCCGGCCGGGATCCTGCGGCAGCCCCGCGCCAGCGCATAGGCCAGCAGCGGTTTCTCCAGCTCCGGCGCGTAGCCCAGCAGCAGGGCAGCAGGCGGATCGGCGGCAAACAGCGCCTCCAGATCCTGAGGCCCCGCCATCCGGTAATGGCGCCGAAGCTCTTCTTTCAAATAGGGCGAAATCCGGTAAGCAAACTGCCCGGTGGCAAATTCTGCATAAACCGGCAGCCCGGCTTCCAGCGGATAGACCGGCATGAAAGTGGCAACGGGCCCCGCCGCCGCGCCTGCGCGGGCCAGCGCCTGGCGCAGCGCGGCGCCGCCGCGCGCCACCCGGGCGGCGGTGAACTCGCCGGGCCGGGCCAGCGCCGCCAGGCCGTCGCCCAGCCGGGGCGCCCCCAAGGCCAGGCAGACCAGCGCCGCGCCGCCCAGAAGCGGCAGCAGCCCGGCCTGCACCGGCGCCTCCAGCCGCCGCCACAGCAGCGCCGCCAGCAGCACCAGCACGGCCAGCGGCGGAATGTAATACTGCACGAAGCCCGGCGCCGGCAGCAGGCTCATCGCCGCCGCCAGGACCAGTGCTGCCCCCAGCACCAGGATCTGGCCGCCGCCCTGCGGCGGGGTCCTGCGGGTGCTGCCGCGCGGCGCGGCCCACAGGCAGCAGGCCAGCAGCAGCGCCAGCACCAGCGCGCTGCCGGACAGCCAGGTCTCCTGCGCCAGCTGCAGCCGCGCCCCCAGCCCCAGCGCCAGCCCCGGCTCCGACGCCGCATGGTCCAGCCAGTAGGCCTTGTGCGGCCCGGTGTGAAACCCCGCCACATGGGCCAGGAAGCTGGCGGGATCGCGCAGCAGGTACCAGAACAGCGGCAGCGCCCCCAGGATCCCGCCGCCGTAAAGCGGCAGCACCACCTGCCGCAGCCGGCGGCGCAGCGGCAGCGCGGCGGGCAGGAAAAAGGCGCCAATTGCAGCCGGCGGGATGAAGACCACCGCGCTGGCTTTCATGCCGGCCGCCAGCGACAGGCACAGCCCGGCCAGCAGCAGGCCCGCGCGGCCCGGTTCCGGCTTCAGCGTCTCCTGCACGAACAGCCCCAGCCCCCAGAGCGCAAAGGGCAGCGGCAGCAGGTTGTTGGTGGCGCTCATTCCGGCCTGGGTCAGCAGGGGCGTGCAGGTGATCAGCATCAGCGGCAGCAGCAGCGCCAGCGCCCTGGAGCGCCCCAGCCGCCAGCCCGCCCAGGCCGCCCCCGACAGGAGCAGCAGCCAGGCGCAGAACACCGCCAGCCGTGCCGAGCCGAGCAGGCCGAAACCGCCGGACAGCTGGTGAAAGCCCCAGAACAGCCAGGCGCTGTCCGGCACGTGGTTGTAGAAGATATCGCGGTAGAGCTGCAGCTCCGGCAGCAGCGCGGCGGGCGGCACATAAAGCGTCTCGTCCCGGCGCAGCCCATAGGCCATCAGCCGCCCGAACAGTCCCGCCAGCAGCAGCGCTGCCGCCAGCCCTGCCAGCGCCCCCCGCAGGAGCGTCCTGGCCCGCCCTCCGGACACAGGCCCGGCGGCAGGCCCTGCGGTGCGGCTTGCGCCCGGTGCCTCCAGCAGGCTCACCGCCGCCGCCTCCCCGCGGCCCGGGGCGGCACTCCCAATGCCAGCGACACCAGCACGAAGGTGAGCGCCGCGGCAGGCGCCAGCGCCAGCGCCTGGGCCGCATAGGGCCCGGCGCCCGCGCTCAGCAGCAGCTGCAAGAGCCCCGCGTTGAACCCGTAGGCCACGGCATAGGCCAGTGCATAGGGCGGCAGCCGGCCATAGCCTGCGACCCCGAACACCAGCCGCGCATGCAGCATGTAATTCCACAGGATGCCGAGGGCGAACTGCCCCGCCAGCGCCGCCTGCGGCGGCAGGCCTGCACTCAGCCCCAGCGCATAGACGCCATAGCCGAAGGCCGTATTGGCCAGCCCCGCCAGCAGGAAGCGCAGCATCCGCGCCCGCGGCGGCGGCCGCGAAAGGGCCCGCGCCCGCATCATAGCGCCGCCAGCCCGGGCGGGTGCAGCGCTGCGGCAGGCGCCCCGGGGGCGGCCGCAGGCTCGATCCCCATATGCTGCATCAGCAGATGGTTGACACGGTGCACATCATAGACACGGCAGGCCCGGTCCCGCGCCGCCGCCCCCATCCGGCGGGCCAGCGCCGGGGTGCGGATGAAGGCCTCCATTGCCGCCGCCAGCGCTTCGGGGTCGTTCTGCGGCACCGTCAGCCCGGCGGCGCCGCCCAGGGTCTCGCCGCAGCCGGGCGCATCGGTGGTGATCACCGCCCGCCCCGAGGCCATCGCCTCGAGGATCGAGCGCGGAATGCCCTCGCGCAGCCGGGTCGGCAGCACAAAGACGCTGCAGCCCTGCAGCCAGGGGCGCACATCGCGGGTGAAGCCGGCCTGTTCCAGCAGCCCCTCCGCCTGCCAGCGGGCCAGCTGCTGCGGGTCAATGGCATCGGGGTTGCTGTCGGCACCGCCCAGCACCTGCAGGCGGAAACTCAGCTGCTTCTGCCGCAGGATCCGGGCGGCGGCGGCCAGCACCTCCAGCCCCTTGCTGCGCAGCAGCCGCCCTGCGAACAGGAACTGCTGCGGCCCGGCGGGCAGCGGCGCAGGCGCAAACCGCGCGGTGTCGACGCCGGAGCCGGGAACATCGTGCAGCGGCACCTGCGGCGGGATCAGCCGGAAGCGGCGGATATCGGCGCGGTCGGCGCTGTTGTAGCAGAAGGCCGCGGTCAGCCGCCGCAGCGCCAGCCGGTGCAGCAGCACCGCAACCGCGCGCACCCGCCGCCGCCGCCCGCGGGGGCGGGCTTCCATGAAGCCGTAGCCAAGCCCGGTGAACAGCGCATAGCGGCGCGGCACACCGGCCAGCTGGGCGGCCAGGCAGCCGTACAGGACCGGCTTCATCGTATAAGCCAGCACCAGCTCCGGCCGCTGCTGCCGCAGGACCGCCCAGATCGCCCGCAGGCTGGCCAGATCGCGCAGCGGGCTGGTGCCGGTGCGCTCCAGCGGGATCTCCTGCCAGGCGATGCCCTCAGCCTCCAGCACCGCGGCGGTGGCGGCATCGATCCCGGCTGCCAGCGCCAGCACCGCATAGCCGTTGGCCTGCAGCCGCCGCATCAGGTCGAGGCGGAAATTGACCAGCGAATAGCCGAGGCTGCCGATCACCACCGCACGCCGCGGCCGGGTCATTGCTGCGCCTCGCGGCGGCGGCGGCCGGCCCCCGGCGCGGCCGGCATCGAGGGCAGCGTGCCGGTGCGCCGCCGCGGGCCGGATTTCGGCGGCAGCGGCGGCGGGGTGCTGTAGCCCGGCACCAGGTCCTGCAGCAATGCGCGGACCACGCTGCTGCGGCCTGCGCGGGCGGCCTGCTCCAGCTTCAGGATCCTCGCCCGGAGCCGGGAAATCGGCACCCCGTCGGGGCGCGCCGCGCTGATCCCTGGAATGCCGGGGTCGCGGCGTTCCTCACTGGCGTCGAACAGCTCCTCGAACAGCTTCTCGCCGGGCCGCGGGCCGATGAACTTGATCTTGATGTCCTCATGCGGGGTGCGCCCGGCGAGCCGGATCATCCGCTCCGCCAGATCGGTGATCTTGACCGGCCGCCCCATGTCCAGGACGAAGATCTCGCCGTGGCTCATCTCCAGCGCCAGGCCGCTGGCGGCGGCAACCAGCGTCAGCTGCACCGCCTCGCGGATGGTCATGAAATAGCGCTCCATCCGCGGGTCGGTCACGGTCAGCGGGCCGCCCGCCGAGATCTGCCGCTGGAACAGCGGGATCAGCGAACCGGAAGAGCCCAGCACATTGCCGAAGCGCACCGAGAAGAAGCGGGTGTCCTCGCCGGTCTCATTGGTGACCCGGTCCTGCGCCTGCACGTAGAATTCCGCCACCCGCTTGGTGGCGCCCATCACATTGGTGGTGTTCACCGCCTTGTCGGTGGAGATCTGCACCATGGCGATGGCGCCGCAGCTGCGCGCCGCATCGGCCACGTTGCGGGTGCCGATCACATTGGTCAGCACGCCTTCGCAGGGGTTCTGCTCGACCAGCGGCACATGTTTCAGGGCAGCGGCGTTGAACACCAGTTCAGGACGGTGGCGGGCAAACACCGCCTCCACCCGCGCCGCATCGCGGATGCTGCCGACATAGATCCGGCGCGGCACTTCGGGGAAGTTCTGATCCAGATCCATGCCGATGGTATAGGCGTTGAGCTCGCAGTGATCGAACATCACCAGCTCGGCCGGCTTGAACGACGCGATCTGGCGGCACAGCTCCGAGCCGATCGAGCCGCCGGCGCCGGTGACCAGCACCCGCCGCCCGGCCAGCAGCTGGCGCAGCCGCGAGCGTTCCACCGCGGTCTGCGGCCGGTCCAGGATATCCTCGGGCGCCACATCCTTGAGCCGCGCCCGGCGGCCGCCGGTGCCGCTCTCGATCTCATCAAGCCCCGCCAGCCGCGACACCGCAATGCCATGCGCCTCGCACCATTTGACCAGCCGGGCGATGCCCTCGCTGTCGAAATGGGTGACCGGTTCGGTCAGCAGCAGCCGCTGCGGCAGCAGGTTCAGACCCTCGAGCCAGGCGATCACCCCTGCGGGGTCGCGCAGCGAGCCGGTGATCTGCACGTCGTGGAAATAGAGGCCTTCGGTGTTGCGGGCATCATCGATGATGCCGACCGGATGGTAGCGCGAGCCGGTGTGGCGCAGCGAGCGCAGGAACAGGTCGCAGCTGGTGCCGGTGCCGGCCAGCAGGATCGGGATGCGTTCCTCTTCGCGGGCCTGCAGCCGCTGGCGGCGCCGGATGAACTCGCGCCGCCGCGCCGCCACCCGCAGCGTGCAGAGCGCAGGCACCAGCAGCAGGAACTGGATGAGATGGAGCAGCAGCGGGATGGCAGCGGCCGCGGGCAGCAGCGCCGCCAGCGCGGCAGTGCCCGCCACCGCCAGCAGCGCGCCCTTGAGCACGGTGGCGATATCGCGCAGCGAGGTCGACTTGGTGTGGCGCCGGTAAAAGCCGGCCAGCGGGAACACCGCCGCCGCAGCCAGTCCCGACAGCGCCGCCAGGCTGGCCAGCAGCGGGCCGGGACCCGGCCCCCGCACCGCAGGCGGCGCCAGCCCGTAGGCCAGGAGACCGGCCAGAACGGCCGCCAGAACAGCGGCCAGCAGATCGCCGGCCACCAGGCGGCGGTTGGCCTTCAGCTCCGCCGCCATCTGCTTCCTGGCACGGCCCAGCCACCCGGCCAGGCCGCCAGCCAGCCCCTTGGCCTCTGTCACATTCCCGGAAAAAGAAAACCCATACCCCGGCATACTCAAAACTCCAGCAACACTGGTCACTCACACGGCTGCCCGCCCCGGGGTTCCGGTTGTTTCAGGTGAGTATTTTTGCCTCTGGCAAACACGGCACAGCAAAAGGCCGGCAAAAATGTCATGCGCCCGGCTGCACAGGCAGCCCGGAACGCCGCTCCCTATCCGCAAGAGTGCCGCCGGATCACGGTTCAACAACACGAACCCCGCCTGCGGCACATCCTGAGCCTAACGGCTGATAAGGAAGTCCCCCGGTTTATTTCCCCCCGTTAACCATAGCACAGGTTCCGCGGGCAGCAAAAAATATCCGGGCGGCGGCAAATTATGCACAGGTTTTCCACAGGATTATCAGCAGTCTCGCCGGCAGGCCCGGCACCTCCCGGCCCGCGGCTCTGGACCTGTGCCGGGCTGATTCGGGCGCCCCTGCCGCTATTGCCCGGGCGGCGGCCAGCGGAAGCTGCGGCTGACCTCCAGCGTGTCGCCGGGCTGCAGCAGGGACTGCGGGCCGGCAGCTCCGGGCGCCGCGCCGCCGGGGCGGATGATCCGGTAGCTGACCACGGCTTCGCCGCCGCCCTGGCTGGCATCCGGGCCCGCGGGCAGGCCTGCGGCCAGCGCTTCGGCATGCAGCAGCCGGGCAGTGGCCAGCCGGGTGCTGAGAGCGGCAATGTCCTGCTCCACCTCATTGAGGCGCACGAGGTTCTGCGAGCGGGCGTCACCGGTCAGCTCCAGCGCATCGCGCTCGGCGCGGTTCAGCTGCTGGCGGGCGGTCAGCCGGGCGATCTCCAGGTCCAGCCGCTTGGCCTCCAGGTCATTGAGCGCGGTGGTCAGCGAGGACACCCGGGCGCTGACCGTCAGGCCGCGCTCGCGCAGGCTGCTGGCGGTTTCCAGCTCCTCTTCGGTCAGGGCGATCTGCTTGTCGCGCAGAGTGATCTGCGTGGTCAGATGGCTGATCTGCTGGCGCAGCACCTGCTGCAGGTCGCGGATCCGGCTGCCCTGTGCTGTCCGCGCCGCCTGCGCCGCCGCCAGGATCTCGGCTTCGAGGCCGGAAGGCAGCGCGCCCGCATCCGGCGCCGCACCGCTGCCGGGATCCGACAGCGCCTGCAGGTCTGCGGCCAGCCGCCGCCGCTCCTCCTCCAGCGCCGCGATCTGGCCGCTGAGCAGCCGCACCTCTCCCTGCAGCCGCAGCGGCTGCAGGCTGTTGCCGGCGCTGTCCTGCAGCGGCAGCCGCAGCAACCCGCCTGCCAGCGCCAGCGCCTGCTGCGCCGTCAGGCCCGGGCGGAACGGATAGGCGCCGGGGGCGGCCGCATCGCCCAGCACATAGACCGGCAGGTGGCCGGTCACCCCGATCGAGATATGCGGCGGCTCCGCCATGCCGATGCTGCGCCGCAGGATCAGCGCCAGCTGCTCCGCCAGCCCGGCCGGTGTCTGCCCGGCCGCCTCCACCTGCCCGGCCAGCGGCACCAGGAGCGTGCCGTCCGGCTCCAGGGTATACTCCCCCGAGACCCCGTCCCATTGCAGGTAGGCAGCCCTTTCGGTGTCCCAGCGCAGCGCCCGGAGCAGGATCTCGTCCTGCGGCTGCAGCCGGTAGCCCTGCGCCCGCGCCGCCGGGGCCGCCGCCCCGGCCAGCAGCGCCAGCACCAGCACCAGCAGCAGCCCGTTCAGCCCATGCCGGATCCGTGTCATGTTCTTTCTCCCGCGTCTGCCCCGCCCGGCGCCACTGCGCGCCGGGCCCCGGGGCCCATGATAACCATGGCGCATTTCCGGCAAACGGCAATGCAGCCCCGCAAAAGGCTGCACACGACCCCGGCAGCGGCCGCATTTGACTGCCCCGGCAGGCGGGCTACCGTTTCCGGTATTCTGCAAAAACGGCGGGAAGGGGGGCCTGGCGTTTTCAGAGGCTTCCTGCCGCCTGCATCCCGGCCCCGTTTCAGACCCCGTGCCATCCGGATGTATTTGCTGCCATGCACAGGCTGCTGGAAATTCTCATTTGCGTCATCGCGGGCATGCTGCTCATGCCCTTTTTCGTGCTGGCCTGCGGCGCGGTGCTGGTGCTGCTCGGGCGGCCGCTGTTCTTCAGCCAGGTCCGGGCAGGCCGGAACGGGGTGCCGTTCCGGCTGATCAAGCTGCGCAGCATGCACGGCACCCGCGATGCGCAGGGCGCGCTGCTGCCGGATGCGGCACGCCAGACCCGGGTCACCGCGCTGATCCGCCGCCTGCGGCTGGATGAGCTGCCGCAGCTGGCGCTGATCCTGCGCGGCCGGATGGCGCTGGTGGGGCCGCGGCCGCTGCTGCCGCAGACCATCGCCGCCTTCGGCGAGGCCGGGCGGCGGCGCGGGCGGCTGCGCCCCGGGCTCACCGGCTGGGCCCAGGTCAGCGGCAACACCCTGCTGGCGGACCGCGAGAAGCTGCAGCTGGACCTGTGGTATGTGCATCACCGGACGGCGGCGCTGGACCTGCGCATCCTCGGCGAGACCATCGGCGTGGCCCTGGGCGGCGAGCGCCGCAGGCCGCGGCGGCTGGCGGCGGCCGCCCGCTGGCTGCAGGCCCAGGGGCCGGGACTGGGGCTGGGACCGGGGCTGGACGGCGGGCAGGAGGTGCCAGCATGAAAACGGTTTTTGTGGGCGCGGTGGAAGGATCGGCCCGGGCACTGCAGGCGGTCTGCGCGGCGGGCCATGCGCCCGCGCTGGTCGTCACCCTGCCGCCGCAGCTGGCCGCCCGCCATTCCGATTACGCCGATCTGGCGCCCCTGGCGGCGCGCTACGGCGTGGCGCTGCATCACACCGCCCGCAGCGAGGACCCCGCAACCCTGGCGGCGATCCGTGCCGTCGCGCCGGACCTCATTCTGGTGATCGGCTGGTCGCAGCTCTGCAGCGCGGCGTTCCGGGCCCTGGCGCGGCGCGGCTGCCTTGGGTTCCACCCGGCCGCCCTGCCCCGGCTGCGCGGCCGCGGGGTGATCCCCTGGACCATCCTGCTGGGCTGCCGCGAGGCCGGCGCCACCCTGTTCTGGCTCGGCGACGGCACCGACGACGGGCCGGTCGCCGCCCAGGCGCGCTATGCGATCGATCCGGACAGCATCACCGCGCGCAGCCTCTATGATCAGGCGCTGGCGGCGCTGGAACAGATGCTGCCGCCGCTGCTGGAGCGGATTGCCCGGGGCGAAATGCCCTCGGTGCCGCAGCCTGCGGAGGGCGCCAGCCTCTGTGCCCGCCGCCGCCCGGAGGACGGGCGCATCGACTGGACCCGGCCCGCGGCAGAGATCCACCGGCTGATCCGTGCCTGCGGCCCGCCCTACCCCGGCGCCTTCACCGAAAGCCCGGACGGTGCGCGGCTGGTGCTGACCGGGGTGCGCCATTGCCTGCGGCCCGGCTATTACATCGGCCTGCCCGGCCAGGTGCAGGCGGTGGAGGGCCGCCATTTCACCGTGGCCTGCGGCGACGGCGCCTGCCTGGATATCCTGGAATGGTCCGGGGCAGAGGCACCGCCGCCGCTGCACGGTAAGCTGGGAGGGCGCGCGCCATGACCCTGCTGGCAGGCGACGGCCCGGTGCTGGTGGTGGCGCCGCACCCCGATGACGAGGTGCTGGGCGCGGGCGGCACCATCGCCCGGCTGGCCGCGATGGGGCGCCAGGTGCATGCGGCCATCGTCACCCGCGGCCGCGAAGAGATCTTTGGCGCCGCGCAGATCGAAACCGTGCGCCGCGAGGCAGAGGCCGCCCACGCCCATCTGGGGGTCGCCCGGACCCATTGGCTGGGCTTTCCGGCTGCCGAGCTGGCAGAGCAGCCGCACGGGGCGCTGAACGGCGCGCTCAGCGCGCTGGTGCAGGAGCTGGCGCCATCGCTGGTGCTGGCGCCGCATCCCGGCGACATTCATCTCGACCACCAGCTGAGCTTCCTGTCCTCGCTGGTCGCCTGCCGCCCGCATCAGCCCGCCTATCCGGCGATGGTGGCGGCCTATGAGACGCTGTCGGAAACCAATTGGAACGCGCCCTATCTGACGCCGCCCTTTGTCCCGAACCTGTTCGTGGACATCAGCGGCGATGCGCTGGCGCGCAAGCTGGAGGCGTTCCGGCTGTTTGAAAGCCAGTGCCGCAGGGCGCCGCATGAGCGCGCGCCGGAGAGCCTGCGGGCACTGGCCACGCTGCGCGGGGCAACGATCCACCGCCCCGCCGCCGAAGGATTTGTACTGGTGAGACTGGTTGTGTGAGGGGGACGCGCCATGCAGCAATGGCCGATTTACGATGAGGAGCAGATCGCCGCCGCCGCGGCGGTGCTGCGCTCGGGCAAGGTGAACGCCTGGACCGGGCCGGATGTGCGGGAATTTGAGCGCAGCTACTGCGCCTATACCGGCGCCGCCCATGCCATTGCCATGGCCAATGGCACGGTGACGCTGGACTGCGCGCTCCGGGCGCTGGAGCTGCAGCCCGGCGACGAGGTGATCGTCACCCCGCGCAGTTTCATCGCCTCCGCCAGCGCGGTGCTGATGGCGGGCGGGGTGCCGGTGTTTGCCGATATCGACCGCAGCAGCCAGAACATCACCGCCGCAACCATCGCGCCGCTGATCACGCCGCGCACCCGCGGCATCCTGCCGGTGCATCTGGGCGGCTGGCCCTGCGACATGAAGGCAATTATGGATCTGGCCCGCGCCCATGGGCTGTGGGTGATCGAGGACTGCGCCCAGGCCCATGGCGCAATGATCGGGCCGCGCCATGCCGGCACCTTCGGCGATTTCGGCTCCTTCTCCTTCTGTCAGGACAAGATCCTGTCAACCGGCGGCGAAGGCGGCCTGCTGCTGACCAGCGATGATGCGCTCTGGTCCCGGGCCTGGAGCCACAAGGACCACGGCAAGGACTATGACACCGTGTTCAACCGCAGCCACCCGCCGGGATTCCGCTGGCTGCACAGCGGCGCGCCCGGCACCAACCTGCGGATGGCCGGGCCCGCCGCGGCGATCGGCCGGGTGCAGCTGAGGCGGCTGGATCAGTGGCGGGCGCAGCGCACCGCCAATGCGCAGCTGCTGGCGGTGGCGCTCAGCCCCTGCAGCCTCTTCCGGGTGCCGCTGCCGCCGCCCGGGATCACCCATGCCTATTACCGCTTCTATGCCTTCGTGCGCCCCGAAGCGCTGGCGCCGGGCTGGTCGCGCGACCGCATCCTGGCAGAGATCAATGCGGCGGGCTTTCCCGCCTTTTCCGGCAGCTGCTCCGAGATCTACCGCGAAGGCGTGTTCCGCAGCCGCGGCCTGGGCCCCGCCCATCCGCTGCCCAACGCCCGCGAGCTCGGCAAGACCAGCCTTGCCTTCCTGGTCGATCCGGGCTGGAGCCTGGAAGACACCCACCGGCTGGCGCAGTGCGTGCAGCAGGTGGCCGCCCGCGCCGAGGCCCGCAGCCGTCCGGCAGCCGGCACCGGCAGCTGAACCGGCGGCTGAACCGCACCGGGCGGCCTTCAGGCCATGCTCCAGCGGCGCCGGGGCCGCGTTCAGAGACCCTGGCGCGCCGCGTCCGGGCCCTTGCGGAACCCCTCGACCCAATGCGCCACCACCTGCAGCGCCGCCGCCTCGTCGCCCGCGGCCACCGCCTGGCGCAGGCTGCGCAGAAAGCCCGCGACCTCGATTTCCGACAGCACGGTCTCGCGGGCGCAGAAGATCTTCTGGTGGCGGGTGCGGATCAGCTCGCCGCTGAGGGTCAGCTCCTCCTCCATCTTCTCGCCCGGGCGCAGGCCGATGATCTCGATTTCGATATCGCCCTCAGGGGCCCCGGCATCGCGCACGCTGTGGCCTGCGCTTTCGATCACCTGGCGGGCCAGCTGCAGGATCGGCACCGGTTCGCCCATGTCCAGCACAAAGACCTCGCCGCCCTTGGCCATGTCGCCCGCCTGCAGCACCAGCTGCACCGCCTCGCGGATGGTCATGAAGTAGCGCTTCACGGCCGGGTCGGTGACGGTGACCGGCCCGCCGCGGCTGACCTGCTCCTGAAACAGCGGCACCACAGAGCCGGAGGAGCCCAGCACATTGCCGAAGCGCACCATGGTGAACACGGTGCTTTGCCCGTGGCGGGTGGCCAGGTCCTGCACAACGAGCTCTGCCATCCGCTTGGAGGCCCCCATCACATTGGCCGGGTTCACCGCCTTGTCCGAGGAGATCAGGATGAACCGCTCCACCCCTGCCCGGGCCGCGGCACGCGCCAGGGTCCGGGTGCCGAAGACGTTGTTGGCCAGCCCCGGCAACGGATTCGCCTCGACCAGCGGCACATGCTTATAGGCCGCCGCATGCAGCACCACCTGCACCGCATGGGCATTGAGCACCATCCGCACCTGGCGCGGATCGGTGACCGAGCCCAGCACCGGCACCAGCGCGATGCCCGCGTCCTCGGCCAGCGGCCCCAGTTCCTGCAGCACGGTGTAAAGCGCCAGCTCGGAAAGCTCGAACAGCACCAGTTTCGACGGGCGGCAGGCCAGCACCTGGCGGCACAGCTCGGAGCCGATCGAGCCGCCGGCGCCGGAGACCAGCACCGCCTTGCCCTGGTAGGAGCCGGCCGCCTCCTGCAGCGGCACATCGCGCGCCGCCCGGCCCAGGAAGGCCTGCGGCGCCACCGGCGTCAGCTTGTCGACCAGCGCCTCCTCGCCAATGAGCTGGGCAAAGGAGGGCAGCGCCTGCACCTCCAGCCCCAGGTTCTGCAGCCGCCGGGTGATCTGGGCCTGGCGCGGCTGGCTTTGCGAGGGCATCGCCAGCAGCACCCGGCGGATGCCGCGCGCCTCGGCGACTTCGGCAATCCGCGACGGCGCGAACACCGGCAGCCCGACCAGCGTCAGCCCCTGCAGCGAGGAATTGTCATCGGCAAAGGCGACGGGGTCGATACCGTCATGCGCCTTCAGCGCCTGCGCCAGCTGGGTGCCGGTATTGCCGGCCCCGTAGATCAGCACCCGGCAGCGCGGCCTGGCGCGGCGGTAGATCATCAGCACCAGCTGCAGCATCGCGGCGCGGGCCGCCGCCATCGACAGGAAATAGCAGATCGCAAACACCGCATGGGTGCCCGGGCCCAGCGGCGGCCCGAAGACGGAGGTGAGCCCGGCCAGCACCAGCGCGCTGCCGCCTGCCAGCAGGGCGCTTTGCGCCGCGGCATGGCGTTCATAGGCGTTGAGCTGCACATGCGGCAGCCCCAGCCACAGCGCCAGCACGGCCGCAGCCGCAACCGCATAGGGCAGCAGCGGCAGCAGCTGCGCCAGCACCGGCTCCGGCAGCGGCTGCACCGCCAGGGTGAACAGCAGCGCCAGCGGCAAGAGCGCCAGATCCACCGCCAGGAAGACGCAGGATTTCTGTTTGCGCGACAGCGCGCTGATCAGATTGTACATGCCTGCCTGCCCCCGGATGCCTGCATTTCCTGCCCTGTTATTGCCGGCTGCTGCCCGCACGCAGCCCCTGGCTGCCGGATAGCAGAAAAAGGTAAATCAAACACGGCTCCGATACGCTGAAACCCGGTGCGCAGCCGGTAAAACACAGTTTCAATCATAACCGGATTCTCCTGCCCCGCAAAACGGCCTGCGGCGGAAACCCGCCGGGCGGGCCGGGCCGCGGGGGCCAGCCTGCCTGGCCGTGCCTCTATGCAGCCTATACGCGAAACAGCGGGCATCCGCCTACCCCTTGCGGAAGATATTGCCAATGGTCTGGAACACGATGTCGAAGTCAAAGCACATGTTCTGATGGCGCTGATAGATCAGGTCCAGCCGGGCCTTGGCCGGCACGCAGAGCCGGGAGTAGACGGCATCGGTTTCCGCGGTGCTGCGGCAGCGGGCCAGCAGCGCCGCCTCATGCTTGTGATAGGCGACCGAGGCCAGGCCGGTGACGCCGGGGCGCGATTTCAGCACCCGGGCATAAAGCTCCGGATGCGCCTCGGTGTACTGGCGCAGGGGCGGGCGCGGCCCGACAAAGGAGAGATCGCCCCGCAGGATGTTCCACAGCTGCGGGAACTCGTCCAGGCGTTTCGCCCGCAGCCAGGCGCCGGTCCGGGTGATGCGGGCCGACTTGTCGCCGCCGGAGACGCCGGAATCGCGCGCCACCACCGTCATCGTCCTCAGCTTCCAGAGCCGGAACGGCTGGTCCACCCCCTTCATCCGCTCCGCCACATAGAACAGCGGACGGCCTTCCTGCCACAACAGCCACAGCAGCAGCAGCAGCAGCACCGGCCCCAGGATCACGATCAGCAGGGATGCGAAGAACAGGTCGAAAATCCGTTTGCGCCAGGTCATCCGGGCAGCACTTCCTTACATGCGGTTTCGGCGGCAGGCGGCCGGAGGCGGCTCAGCTGAGCGGAGCCGGGAGATGCAGATGCGGCGCCAGCGGCGTCCATTCCGAGGCCATCTCGCCGGCATTGCCCGGCTCCAGCGGCACCCCCGCCGGCAGCAGGCGCATCAGCCGCGACACATCCAGCTGCACGTCGGGAATGGCCGCTTCCGGCGCCGCCTGCAGGTCATAGGGCAGCCCGGCCGCCTGCAGCAGCTCGCCCATCGCCACGGTGCCCGGCTGCGCCACGTTCAGAACCGGCGGCAGCGCCGGCGCGGCCACCAGCGCCGCCAGCACCCGCGCCAGCGCCCGGGCGCCGATATAGCTGCGCCGCGGGGTGCGGCCGCAGGGAAACCGGTCCAGCCGGAAGCCCGGCCGCCAGCCGCCCAGGGCGGCATCCAGCCCGGCGATATTGCCGATCCTGAGCGCCGTCACCTGCACCCCCAGCTCTGCCGCCAGCGCCGCCGCCTTCAGTTCCATCTCCGCCTTGGCGCGGCCGTAGCCGCTGCCCGGCTGCAGCGGGCTGTCTTCATTCAGCAGTCCCGGCTGGCTGCCGTAGACCGCCGCCGAGGACGTTAGGATCACCCGGGCGCCGCCTGCCCGCGCCGCCGCGTGCACCGCGGCCAGCGCCAGGTCCACATTGTCCGACAGGGGCTGGTTGCGCCGCGACCCCGGCACCACGCCGGCCAGGCACAGGATCACCTCCGCGCCGCGCGCCGCCCGCGCCAGCCCGTCCGGATCCGCCATCGGGTCCAGGATGCGCCAGTCGAAGTCCCACACCGCTTCCGGCGCCAGCCCCGGAGGCGGGCAGCGCGCCTGCCAGACCAGCTCTGCACCGCGCGGCCAGCTCAGCCGCAGCAATTGGCCGATACGCCCGGAGGAGCCCATCACCAGTGTGGCGGGAATGTTCATACTGTGCCTCGTCTGCTTCTGTTGTTATTGACGGCCTCCCCTACCGCAGTATCTTGCATAGGTTAAAAATCAAGCCGTTTTTGGAAAAGAGGCTCCATGCGCAAGATTCCCCTGCTGATTGCCGCTCTCGGCATCGCATTGCTGCCTGCGGCCTGCTCCCGCCTGCCCGGCGGCGCGCCGGCCAGCGAGGAGATCCTGAAGGAATCGGGCGAGGCGGATGCCAATTTCGCGCTCTACAAGGTGAACCGGGCGCTGCTGCCGACAGTGGCCGCCTGGCCGCCGACCGGCAAGCAGGAGCGCTTGGGCTGGCTGCACGCCCGCCAGGGCGCCCGCACCCAGATCATCCAGCCCGGCGACCTGCTGTCGCTCAGCATCTGGGACAGCAACGACAACTCGCTGCTGACCTCGCTCGACCAGAAGATGGTGCAGCTGCAGGACATGAAAGTGGCCGCCAACGGCACCATCTTCATGCCCTATGTGGGGGATGTGAACGTCAACGGGCTGACCCCGGACCTGGCGCGCCGCAAGCTGCAGGAGGCGCTGGAGCCGGTGGTGCCGTCGGCCCAGGTGCAGCTGGCGATGGCCGCGGGCCGCGGCAATTCGGTGGATCTGGTCTCCGGCGTTGCCCAGCCCGGCACCTACCCGATGCCCGACCGCAACTACACGGTGATGGGGCTGATTTCGGCGGGCGGCGGCATCAGCGCCGGTCTGAACAACCCGCAGATCCGGCTGGTGCGCGGCCAGAGCATCTACGGCACCTCGGTCGACAGCCTGCTGAACGACCCGCATCTCGACACCCTCCTGCGCGGCGGCGACCGGGTGTTTGTCGAGGAGGATGAACGCTATTTCCTCTCCTTCGGCGCCACCGGCAAGGAAGACCTGCATATCTTCTCCAAGGACCAGATGTCGGCGATGGACGCGATGTCGGTGGCGGGCGGCTTCCAGGACGGCAAGGCCGATCCCAAGGGGCTGCTGGTGCTGCGCGAATACCCTGCGTCGGCCGTTGCGCCCGGCGTGCGCGGGCCGCGCCAGCAGCGGGTGGTGTTCTCGCTTGATCTCACCTCCGCCGACGGGCTGTTCTCGGCGCGCCAGTTCCAGATCAACCCGGGCGACCTGGTGATGGCCACGGAATCGCCGGTCAACGACGTGCTGACGATCTCCAACATCTTCGGCAATTTCTTCGGCGTCTTCAGCCGCGCCGGGGTGATCGAGTGACCCGCCGCTGAGGGGAAGCTCCCGCGCCTTGCCCGCGGCATCAGAGATGCCGCGGCAGAAGCCTTGGGCCCGGCGCCGCTGCCGCGGCGCTGTTTTCAGCCGGGACGCGCATCGGATGCAGGCCTGCACCCCAAGACGGCTTGGGCCTGAAAGGCCTGCTACTTGAGCAGCCCCTTCAGATAGGCGCCATAGCTGTTCTTCTTGAACAGCTCGGCCCGCGCCTCCAGCGCGGCGGTGCCGATCCAGCCCTGCTCATAGGCGATTTCCTCCAGGCAGCCGGTCTGCAGCCCCTGGCGTTTTTCCAGCGTGCGCACGAAGTTGCCCGCATCCAGGAGCGAGCCATGGGTGCCGGTGTCCAGCCAGGCATAGCCGCGGCCCATGGTCTCGACCCGCAAGCTCCCTTCGTTCAGGTAGCTCTGCAGCAGATCGGTGATTTCCAGCTCGCCGCGCGGGCTTGGCTGCACCGCGCGCGCCCGCTCCGGCGCGCTGCCATCCAGGAAATACAGCCCCGTCACCGCATAGTTCGACGGCGGCACCGGCGGCTTCTCGATGATCTCGCGGGCCTTGCCGTCGGCGTCGAAATCCACCACGCCATAGCGTTCCGGATCGGCCACATGATAGCCGAAGACGGTGCCGCCCGACGCATGGCTGTCTGCCGCCGCCAGGA
Organism: Leisingera sp. S132; assembly: GCF_025144465.1. Classification (NCBI taxonomy): domain Bacteria; kingdom Pseudomonadati; phylum Pseudomonadota; class Alphaproteobacteria; order Rhodobacterales; family Roseobacteraceae; genus Leisingera; species Leisingera sp. S132. The sequence goes on along the minus strand of NZ_CP083559.1, from coordinate 71,365 downwards.
GGTCCGGCAGCCCGTGGCCAAAGAAGATATTGTCGCCCAGCACCAGCGCCGAGGGGGCGCCTGCCAGGAACTCCTCCGCCAGGATGAAGGCCTGCGCGAGCCCGTCGGGCGAGGGCTGCACCACATAGGTCAGCTCCACCCCCCACTGGCTGCCGTCGCCCAGCAGGCGGATGAACTGCTCCTGGTCCTGCGGCGTGGTGATCACGCAGATCTCGCGGATGCCCGCCAGCATCAGCACGCTGAGCGGGTAGTAGATCATCGGCTTGTCATAGAGCGGCAGCAGCTGCTTGGAGACCGCCATGGTGATCGGATAGAGCCGGGTGCCGGAGCCGCCTGCCAGGATGATGCCTTTTCTACCCGAGCCGGGCTTGCCATTGGTCATGCCAATTCTCCCAATTCCTTCAGAATATCATTCAACCCCAGCCGCCAGTCCGGCTGCGGGATGCCAAAAACAGTGTCTAATGCGGCGCAATCGAGCCGTGAGTTCAAGGGCCGCGCCGCCGGCGTGGGATAGGCTGAGGTGGGGATGTCCTCCACCGCGCACGCCACCTCCGCCCGGGCAAAGATTGCGCGCGCGAAATCCGCCCAGCTGGTCTGGGGCGCGCCCGCAAAATGATAGGTGCCGGATTTGCCCGGGTCCTTGATCAGCTGCCGCGCCATCTCCAGGCAGGCGGCGGCAATATCGCGGGCCGGCGTCGGGGCGCCAATCTGATCCGCAACGATGGTCAGCCGCTCGCGCTCGCGGCCCAGCCGCAGCATGGTCTTGACGAAGTTGTTCCCATGCGCCGACACCACCCAGGAGGTGCGCAGGATTGCATGACCCCCGCCCGCGGCGCGCACCAGCTCCTCGCCTGCCAGCTTGGAGCGGCCATAGGCGTTCACCGGCGCAGTGGCATCCCCCGGCTGCCAGGGCGCGGTGCCGCTGCCGTCAAAGACGTAGTCGGTGGAGACGGTGACAAAAGGAATGCCCAGTTCCGCACAGGCCGCCGCCATCGCGCCGGGAGCTGCGCCGTTGATCACGCTGGCCAGCGCCTCTTCGCTCTCGGCCTTGTCCACAGCCGTATAGGCGGCGGCATTGATCACCGCCTGCGGCTGCGCCTGCCGGATCGCGGCGGCACAGGCTGCCGGGTTGCTCAGATCCGCCTGATCGCGGCCCAGGCAGGTGACGGTTTCATCCGCCGCCAGTTCGCGGGCCAGCTGACCGGTCTTGCCGAATACTAGGATCATATGCGCCTCCCTTTGCGCCACAGATACAAGGCTGAAGCCCAGATGCCCAGTTCCAGCAGAAAGGTCCAGTGCAGCAGGAAGGAAAGCACCCAATGGGGCTGGCTCGCAGGCACTTCCACCAGCGTGTAAAGGCGGTCATTGAACGGCGCGCCCCAGAGGATGCCGCCGCCGATGGTGTCCAGCACCATATGCAAAAAGAGGGCGGCAAAGAACACCAGCCCCGGGGCCAGCAGGGCGCGGGCCCGCAGAGCCAGAACCGGCAATGCCAGAGCCGCAACCACGGCCCAGAAAGCAGGCACATGCACCCAGTAGCGGTGATGATGAATGCTGCCCTGGTCCACGAAGTGAAACCACAGCATGTCGAAATCCGGCAGCACCGCGCCAATCAGGGCGGCCGGCAGCAAGAGCCGGTGCCCCTCAGGCGCCAGCCGTGCCAGCACATAGCCGGACGGCAGATGCGCAGTCAGCATGAAGAAGTGCGATTAAGGCAAAGTACCGCCCGGCGGCATCGCCGGGCAGCCCCCGGCCGCCCCCCCGGGCGGGGGCTTCTCCCCCACCCGCGGCCGGAAGCAGCCCTCAGCGGCATATCCGCCTTCACTTGCCGGTGCCCAGCCGCTGGCCAACCCCGTCCCGGTCCTGCAGGGCGCGCCACCAGGGTTCGTTGTCCAGATACCACTGCACGGTTTTCTCCAGCCCTTCCTCCACCGTCACCGAGGGGCGCCAGCCCAGCTCCTCGCGGATGCGGCTGGGATCGATGGCATAGCGCGCGTCATGGCCCGGGCGGTCGGTGACAAAGGTGATCTGGTCCTTGTAGGACTTGCCGTCTGCGCGCGGGCGCTTCTGGTCCAGGATGCCGCACAGCGTGTTCACCAGCTCCAGGTTCGACCGCTCGTTCTCGCCGCCGATATTGTAGGAGCGGCCCAACGCGCCCTGCTGCACCACCAAAAGGAGGGCATCGGCGTGGTCTTCGACATAGAGCCAGTCGCGCACGTTGGAGCCGTCGCCGTAGATCGGCAGCGCCTTGCCCGCCAGCGCATTCAGGATCACCACCGGAATGAGCTTTTCGGGGAAGTGATAGGGCCCGTAGTTGTTGGAGCAGTTGGTCAGCACCACCGGCAGCCCGTAGGTCTCGGCCCAGGCCCGCACCAGATGGTCGCTGGCGGCCTTGCTGGCCGAATAGGGCGAGCGCGGATCGTAGGATGTCTCCTCAGTAAACTGCACCGACGGGTCGGCAGGCAGAGAGCCGTAGACCTCGTCCGTCGAGATATGGTGGAAGCGGAAGGCTTCGGGCTTGCCCGCCTGCATCCAGTACTTGCGGGCCGCCTCCAGCATGTTGAAGGTGCCGGTGATATTGGTCTCGATGAAATCGCCCGGCCCGTCGATCGAGCGGTCCACATGGCTTTCGGCCGCCAGATGCATCACCGCATCCGGGGCATGGCGCTCAAAAACAGTGTCTAATGCGGCGCGGTCGCGGATATCGCACTGCTCAAACGCATAGTCCGGGCTTTGGGCCGCCTCTGCCACATTGTCCAGGCAGGCGGCATAGGTGAGCGCATCGAGGTTCACCACCTGATGGCCGCGGGCGATGGCCAGCCGCACCACCGCCGATCCGATAAAGCCGGCGCCGCCGGTCACAAGAAGCTTCATATCTTATCCTTCCCAGACAAAGGGGCTGTCGAAATCCGCGAGGGCCGGCGCCGCGGCGTCTTTTCCGCTGAGCACCGGGCTGCCGTCAAACCCCCAGTCAATGCCGCAGCTGTCCCAGGCCACCGCGCCATCACACTCCGGCGCGTAGTAATCGGTGCATTTATAGACCACCTCGGTACCGGGCACCCGGGTGATAAACCCGTGCAGGAAGCCCTTGGGCACCAGCACCTGCTTGCCGTTTTCCGCACTGAGCTCGATGCCAAACCACTGGCCGTAAGACGGCGACCCCTTGCGGATATCCACCGCCACATCAAACAGCGCGCCCTGGCCGCAGCGCACCAGCTTGTCCTGGGCATGGGGCGGCGCCTGGAAATGCAACCCCCGCAGGGTGCCGGTCTCCGCCGAGACCGAATGGTTGTCCTGCACGAAATCCAGATCGATCCCGGCCTCCTGCATCCGCCGCTTGTTCCAGCTTTCGCTGAAGAACCCCCGCGCATCGCCGAACCGCGCCGGAGTCAGCACCTTCAGCCCCGGCAGACCTGTGTCCTCAACCTGCATTCCGTCCTCGCATCATCGCATCCAAATCTGCGCCCACTCCTAGCCCCGCGCTGGCGGCAGGGCAACAGCCGGGGCAGAACTCCGCCCGCCGCGCGCCCGCGCTTGCATCCCCTGCCCCGCCCCGGCAAGCATGCCTCATGAAGATTTTGTTTGTGCATCAGAACATGCCCGGCCAGTACCGCGAGCTGGCCCCCTGGCTGGCCGCGCAGGGCGGCCATGAGATCGTCTTTCTGACCCAGCGCCGGGACGTGCAGCTGCCGGGCATCAGGACCGTGGCCTACAAGCCCTTCCGCACCCCCGCCAAGGATGCCTTCGGCCTCTCCAGGGACTGGGAGGCGGCGTCCGGCACCGGCCTCGGCGCGGCGCTGGCAGCGCGCGAGCTGAAGGCGCAGGGCTTCACCCCCGACATCATCATCGGCCACACCGGCTGGGGCGAGCTTTTGTTCATGAAGGACCCCTATCCGGACGTGCCGGTGATCGGCTTCTTCGAGTATTTCTACCGCACCACCGGCGGGCTGGTCGGGTTTGACCCCGAAAACCCTGCCAACGACCAGGCCCATTTCTTTGCCGAGGCGCGCAACACTGTTCCTTACGCCAGCATCGAGCAGGTCGACCTCGGCCATGTGCCCACCGCCTGGCAGCGCGACCGGTTTCCGGCCAGTTTCCATGACCGCATGTATCTGTGCCATGACGGCATCCGCACCGACCGGCTGGGCCCCGATCCCGGCGCCTCGGTCAGCCTGGGGCGGCTGGAGAGGCCGCTCACCCGCGCCGACGAGGTGGTGACTTATATTGCCCGCAACATGGAGCGCGCCCGCGGCTTCCATGTCATGATGCGCGCGCTGCCGCGGATCCAGGCGGCCCGCCCCAATGCCCGCATCCTGATGATCGGCGGCAGCGAGACCTCCTATGGCGCCGAGAGCAAGCACCCCGGCGGATTGCGCGGCGAGATGGAGGATGAGCTGGGCGATAGCGTCGACTGGAGCCGGGTGCATTTCCTCGGCAAGGTGCCGTATGACGATCTGACCCGGATCATCCAGATCAGCCGCTGCCACATCTATCTGACGATGCCTTTCGTGCTCAGCTGGTCCTTGCTGGAATCGATGGCGATGCAGGCGACGGTGGTGGCGGCGGATGTCGAGCCGGTGCGCGAGGCGATCACCCATGGCGAGACCGGGCTGCTGGTCGATTTCTTCAGCCCGGAGGCACTGGCGGACCAGGTTTCCGATGTGCTGGCCAATCCCGGAGACTATGCCCGTATCGGCGCAGCCGCCCGCGCCCATACGGTGGAGAAATACGATTTCCTGACCCGCTGCCTGCCGGAGCATATCGCCCGGATCAATGCGCTCGTGCCGGAGGCACGGAGAATCAAGATCTAGCCGGAGGCACGGAGGATAAAACTGTAGCCGGAGGCGCGGAAAATAAAGATCCAGCCGGAGGCACGGAGGAAAAAACTGCAGCCGGAGGCACGGCAGATCAGGCTCTGTGCAGGCCATTTCCGCCGGTTCCGCCTCAAGCCCTGGCAACAGTTTTCTGAAACCGTTTGCGCACCGGCCGGATGCGGCGGGCCCCGGCCCCGCCCGCATCCGGCAAGCAGCGCCTGCGGCCCTTGCCGGGCCCGGGCGCCTGTCCTTTTGTGCCTGTCCTTTTGTGCCTGTCCGTACCGTCCCTGTGCCTGGTCTTGCGGCTGCTCCCGGGCCCGATCCCGGGCCGCGCGCGGTCAGTGGCGCTGCATCTGCGGCGGCAGCTGCCCGGAGGCCCAGAGCGCGGCCTGGGTCCGGTTCTTGGCGCCGATCTTGCGGAAGCAGGTGCGCAGATGCACTTTCACCGTCGCCTCGCAGATCCCCAGCTCGTTGGCGATGCTCTTGTTGGTGGCGCCCTCCGTGAGCTTGGCCAGGATCAGCTGCTCGCGCTCCGACAGCCCGTGCTGCGGCCGGGCAGGCGCGTCCCCCCCTTGCGCCGCCGCCCCGGCCGGCGGCTCCGGCTCCGCTCCGCTCCGCGTCTCCGGCGGCCCGGACAGCACGATGCGGTAGCCGTCCTGCACCACCTGCAGCGCCGCGATCAGCGCGCCGGCCGATTTGCGCTCCGGGATCACCGCCTCGGCATAGCGGCTGAGCTGCCGCTGGGCGGAGACCGGGCAGCCGTCGCCGGTGATCAGGATCAGCGGCACCGCGCTGTTGCGGATGCGGAAGGCCTGCAGCTCCTCCTGCAGCTCTGCGCCCGCGGCATGGCTGTAGCACAGCACCATGTCCTGTGCGCTCAGCGGCGGCAACTCCGCCAGGGCGCCGCAGCAGCGCCCGGTCTCATAGTCGTTTGCTTCACAGATGGTCAGAAACATGTCCCTGAGAAGCCTGCTTTCCCCCACAACGTGAACAGGCATAAAAACTCCTTTACTCGTAACATGCCGGATCCCTGATCCGGCCCGTCCCCCTGGAGCGTGCATTTATGGCGCGCCTGCCCCCGCAGACCGCCGGGCTGGCAATGCGCTGCCGCCCCCCGGAACATATACTGCCTGCTTGCTGCTGCCTGGGTCCCGGCAGCACCCCCGCGCCGCCGTTTCCGGATCGTGATAAATACAGAACACGCCCGGGAAAAACACCCCGGGCCAGGCCGCGCGCACAGGCCTTGAAACACTTCTGATGCGCATTGCTGTGGATAAACCGTAGCGAATCTATCCTTTATTGTTAAGAAACTTCCCCTCCCGGCGCAGTGCTTTTTGCCCGCCCGCCCGCGCCCCGGGCCGGGCCTTCGCCCCTACCCGGCTGTTTTTCCACGCGATCCGCCCGGGCGGCGCTCCCCCCTTGGCAGTGTGTCCAAAGCGGAAACGCTGTGTTTCCAACCCGGTTTCTGCAATTTTAAGATTTTCACTCTCACCATCAAAACAACCTTGGGTTTCAGCGATTCGCCCGGTCTGCCCCCTGCAGCTACCCCCATGGTGGTAATTTGCCTGCCGCCGCCCGCGCCGCCCTGCCTTTGGCGTACCCCCTCTGCCCGGTTTGACCCTGCTGGCGGCGTGCTACCCTCAAGACATTCATTATGTCATGCCGGGGGGCAACATGGTTATGTTGGGTGCGTCCGTTTCCCGAACGGACAGGTTATTGTTTTCTAAGGCTCTGCAAAGGCAAATATCTTCTCTGACACAATTGGCGCTGGTGCAGCCGGGACACCGCACGGCACCGGTGCTGACCAGCGATGCCGCCCTGGGGGCCGCCGGATCCGGCACCGCCGCGGCGGCGCTGCGGCGCCAGCTGCATCCCGGCGCTGCCAGGGCATTGCAGCCGCGGCGCCCGGGCGGTGCCGCGGCGCAGGCGCTGGCGGCCCGGCTGCCGCAGCATCTGGACCCGGATCTGGTCCGGGACCTGGCCGCCGGGCGCGGCTGGGCGCTGTTCTCCTGCGCCTTCGAGGACGGCAGCGAGGATCTGATCGCGCTGCAGCTCGGCGGCGGCCCGCATGACAGCCATTGCGGCGACATCCTCAAGGCGATCTGGCCGGTGCTGCGCGAGGATGCCCTGCGCGAGCTGTCCGGCGAAACCCAGGCCGCGGTGACCAGCGCGCTCTTGTGGACCGTCGCCAAGAAGACCGACAGCGCGGTGCTGGTGCTCAACGCCGAAGGCGCGCTCCTGCACTGCAATGAATCGGCGCGCGACATGCTCGATGGCGGCGACCTGCTGAGCGACCGCTCCGGCCGCCTCTGCTGCGCCCGCCCGGGCGAGACCGCAGGCTTTTACGCCGCCGTCGCCGAATGCGCCCGCGCGCGCCGCGGCGGCGCGGCCGCCTCCGCCCGGCCCGGCCAGCCCGGCCAGCCCGGCCAGCCCCCGCGCGAGCTGATCCTGTTCCTGGAGGACCGCAAGAGCGGCATGCGGCTGCCGGTCTCGCTGACCCGCCACCGCTGCGGCGCCGATCAGCCGCTGGTGGTGGCGATCCTGCCGCGCCAGCCCGACCGCCGCCGCATCGAGATGCTGGCCCAGAAGATGGGCCTGTCGCCGGCCGAAGCGCGGGTGGCGGCGCTCATTCAGCTCGGGCTCTCCAACCGCGAGGCAGCGCGTATCGCCGGCCTCAAGGAGCAGACCTTCAACACCTATGCCAAGCGGGTGCTGGCCAAGCTGCAGGCCCCGGGCCGCGCCGAGATGGCGCAGCGGCTGACCTGGCAGGCCTCGGTGGGGAGAGCGTCATGAACACGTTATCGCTCGACACGCCGTTCCAGGGCCCGCCCGCTCCCGCTGCCCCGGCCGTCCCGGCCGCCGCGCAAAACCGCCCGGCACAGGACGCACAGCCGCAGGATGCACAGCCGCAGGCCGCGCAACAGCGGCCGGCAGCGCCGCAGGCCGCACAGCCGCAGGCTGACCAGGCCCAGGCAGACCCGGCGGCTCCGGTGCCGCCGCAGCCCGCAGGCGCCCGCGGCACCGCGGGCCCGCAGGCCCCTTCCCAGGCGGCACCGCCCCAGCAGGCAAGCCCTCAGGACGCGCCGGCGCAGCCGCCGCGGCTGAGCGCCGCGGTGCTGGCGCAGATCGCCAATGTGCTGCGCGAGGGCGAGGTGCCGCTGGCCGCCCAGGCCGACCTGGTGGAGCTGCACAAGCGCATCGTCGGGCTGTTCGCCACCCTCAACGAGGGGCTGGGCGCGCAGGCCGCGCAGAAGGCCGCCGCCGACCGCGCCGCGCTGACCGCCCGCATCGATCAGCTGGAGGACGCGGTGAACCGGATGGAAGGCGCGCTCAGGATCGAGTTCGAACCGGTCCTGAAGGCGGCGCTGGCTGAGGCGCTGGCCCAGGCCGCCCCGAAACCGCGGCGGCGCTGGCGCGGCGCGCTGGCGGCGCTGGCCCTGGCCGCGGCGGCGCTGGCGGCAGGGGTCTTCTGGCATGCGCCGCTTCTGACAGCGGCGGCGGATCTCGCCGCCCGGGCCGGCTGGCAGCTGCCCGCCTTCTGACATGGGCATTTTGTCCCCATTTGGGGGCATCGGCCGCAGCATGGATGCGCTGCAATACCCTTAGAAGGCACCACGCTGCCTTTTTCGCGCCGGCCGCCGCCGGATCCGGATCAGGATCCAGAACCGCGGCACCGGCAGGGGCACGGACCCGGGCAGCCTTCTGCTGCCCCGCCCCGCACCGTTAACGAGGAGGAAAGTTACCATGGGTACTCCAACCGGAAATACCGACTGGCAAGTCTGCAACCCGGACTGCGAAATCGAATTCAGCGATGACAAGTTCGATCCCAATTACAACAATGGCGCCTGGGAGCATGGCGGCACCGACGGCAATGTGATCGATCTCAACGACCACAATGCCGCCGACAACGCCCAGGCCGGCAACGGCGATGACGCGGTCTACGGCAACGACCGCAACAACCGGCTGCACGGCGAGGAAGGCCAGGACTACATCGAAGGCCGCGGCGGCGACGACGCCATTCTCGGCGGCACCGGCAACGACTGGCTGTTCGGCGGCAACACCACCGGCCAGACCGATGACGGCGACGACTGGATCGACGGCGAGGAAGGCTGCGATTACATCGACGGCGAGAACGGCAATGACACCCTGCTGGGCGGCGCCGAGCAGGACACCGTGTTCGGCGGCAACGGCGACGACCACATCTTCGGCGATGACGGCAACGGCGACGAAACCGACGGCGACGACGGCGACTACCTCTATGGCGAGCTCGGCGACGACTGCATGGACGGTGAAGGCGGCGACGACTGGATGTGGGGCGACATGGGCCAGTCCGGCGAGACCCGCGCGGACGGCGACGACACCATGTACGGCCGCGGCGGCGATGACCGGATGAACGGCCAGGGCGGCAACGACCGGATGGCCGGCGGCCTCGGCGACGACCTGGTGATCGGCGGCTCCGGCGATGACGAGATGTTCGGCGACGAACGCGCCTCGCAGAACGATGATCTGGACTTCGGCTCCGACAGCGGCACCGGCAACAAGACCCAGCAGGTCGATGGCGATGACTGCATGCTCGGCGGCACCGGCAACGACACCATGGACGGCCAGGGCGGCAACGACACCATGTTCGGCGAGCAGGACGACGACCTGATGCAGGGCGGCCGCGGCAACGACCTGATGGGCGGCGGCTCCGGCAACGACGACGTCAACGGCGGCGCCGGGCGCGACACCATGCGCGGCGGTTCCGGCAACGACGTGCTGGAAGGCGGCGCCCAGGGCGACCTGATCTTCGGCGACCGCAGCTACAATCTGGGCGATGAGTACCACAAGTATAAAATCGACTGGAGCTGCTGCGACGACGATGACGGCGGCGATGTCCAGGCCCTGCATGCCAGCAACGGCCTGAAGCCGGTCGATTGCCCGGACTGCTACGAGCCGGTCGATTACGGCCCGGACGGCAACGACGTGATCCGCGGCGGCTCCGGCAATGACACCGTGTTCGGCGAAGGCGGCCACGACGCCATCTACGGCGAGCGCGGCGGCGACCACCTGCATGGCGGCGACGGCAACGACAGCATCCGCGGCGGCAACGGCAACGACTACATCGATGGCGATGCCGATGACGACTGCCTCTATGGCGATGCTGGCCGCGACACCATCAAGGGCGACATCGGCGACGACAAGATCTACGGCGGCGCAGATGACGACTACCTGTTCGGCCAGAATGGCGATGACAGCATCTTCGGCGGCACCGGCGACGACAAAATGTTCGGCGGCGACGGCGATGACCTGATCAAGGGCTGGGACGGCGATGACGTCGCGTCCGGCGGCAATGGCAACGACACGGTCTGCGGCCAGGACGGCAATGACTTCCTGGACGGCAACGACGGCCGCGACCTGCTCTATGGCGGCAACGGCAACGACGTGCTGGAAGGCGGGCGCCACAACGACTACCTGAACGGCGGCAACGGCGCTGACTGCCTCTATGGCGAGGAAGGCAACGACCGCCTCGACGGCGGCCGCGGCAACGACTTCCTGGATGGCGGCACCGGCAACGACCGTCTCTATGGCGGCGCCGGCAACGGCAACGACTACCTGAAGGGCGGCGAAGGCGACGACATCATGGCCGGCGGCAACGGCAAGGATGTCTTCATCATCGACCTGACCTGGGATGGTGCCACCTTCTCGTCCAATGACGGCAGCGACACCTTCACAGACTTCGACATCGATCAGGACCACGATGTGCTGCTGTACCGTGTCACCAATACCGGCGCCGGCCTCGGCACCTCTGCACAGGATGCCTTCGGCGCCCTGAATGCGGCGGCCACCGTGACCGACGACGGCACCGACACCAGCATCTCGGTGGGCGGCTCCAGCGTCGACATCCTCGGCCTGACCGGCAATGCCGCACCGTTCACCTCGCTGGGCCAGGACGCCATCCCGATCGGCGGCGTCGGCATCAATGCCGTGACCACCGGCGATGCGGGCTCCTACGAGGCGATCCGGGTGCTGACGTCCGACAACGGCTTTGACGACAGCTACTCCAACATCTGGGGTCACGCTCTCTGAGCCATAGGAACGGCGGGCCCGGGGGCAACCCCGGGCCCGTCCAGCCCTGGTTCAGGACAGCGATTTGGTCCCCGGCCAAGGATTGCATCCTTGGACCAGGGCGCTGTTCTCCAGAATTCATAACTTCAACGCGTGCAGCCGGGGGGCTACGACAATGAAGGTAAGACGGGTTTTTGACGGTCAACGGGGCGTGCTTGCCGCCATCTTCACTGCAAGCATCTTTGTGAACCTTCTCATCCTGACAGCGCCGCTCTACATGCTGCAATTGTTTGCCCGGGTCATGGCCTCGGGCAGCATTCCAACCCTGATAGCCCTGACCACCGGCGCCTGTATCGCGCTGGTGTTCTTCTTTCTCTTCGACATGATCCGCCAGCGCCTGGTGGCGCGGCTCGGATCCCGGCTCGAGGCGCGGCTCAGCCCCGCCGTGCTGGGCGGCATGATCGGCGGCCGGATGCCGCCGGGGCTGGCCCGCGCAGAGCCCATCCGCGACATCCAGGATCTGCGCGGCTTTGTCACCAGCCCGCTGTTCCTGGCCCTGCTGGACGCGCCCTGGTCGGTGATCTTCCTGGCGCTGATCTTCATGTTCAGCCCGGTTCTGGGCCTGGTGGCGCTGACCGGCATCGCCTTGCTGTTCGCCCTGGCGCTGCTCAATGAAATGGCCGCCCGCGAACCGGCGGAGGAGGCCACCAAACAGGCCGCCGAGACCAATGCCGCAGTGGCGGAAATGATGCAGAACGCAGGCCTGATCCACGCCATGGGCAAGACCGCGCCGCTGATCGCGCGCTGGCAGCTCAAGGCGTTTTCGGCGCTGGTGTTCAACACGCTCGCCACCGACCGGGTGGCGCTGATCACCTCGCTGGCCAAGGCGGTGCGCATGGGGCTGCAGATCGCGGTTCTGGCCGTCGGCGTGATGCTGGTGATCAGCAATGAGCTGACCCCGGGGCTGATGATTGCCGCCTCGATCCTGCTGGGCCGCGCCGCGGCGCCGGTGGAGCAGTCGATTGCCGGCTGGCGCGCCTTTCTGGCCGCGCGCGGCGCGCAGGCGCGGCTCAACCAGTTCCTGGCCCATCTCGATGACGCGCCGGAGCGGCTGGAACTGCCCGAGCCGGAAGGCCGGATTTCGGTGGAAGGCGCCACCGTGGTGCTGCCGGGCCGCCCGGATCCGCTGCTGCTGGACATTTCCTTTGACCTGAAGCCGGGCCAGTCGCTGGGGCTGATCGGCCCGTCCGGGGCGGGCAAGACCACATTGGCCCATGCGCTGGCCGGCCTGCAGCCGCTGGTGCGCGGCCATATCCGCATCGACGATGCCGCGCTCAGCGACTGGGATCCGGCGCAGATCGGCCAGTATGTCGGCTTCCTGCCGCAGCGGGTGGAACTGTTCCAGGGCACGGTGGCGGAAAACATCGCCCTGATGGACCCGGGCGCCCGGCCCTCTGACGTGGTGGCCGCCGCCAAGCTGGCCCAGGTGCATGAAATGATCCTGGCGCTGCCCGGCGGCTACAACGCCGAAGTGGGCCCGCGCGGCGAGTTCCTGTCCGCGGGCCAGCGCCAGCGCATCGGCCTGGCGCGCGCCTTCTTCGGCAGCCGCAAGCTGATTGTGCTGGATGAGCCCAACGCCAATCTCGACCCCGAGGGCGAAGAGGCGCTGGCCACCGCCATCGAGGAAGCCTGCGCCCGCGGCGCCACCGTGGTGGCGGTGACCCACCGGCTCAGCCTCTTGCGCCGGGTCAGCCACGCGGCGCTCTTGCAGGAGGGCCGCGTCATCCGCTTCGGCGAGGCCCGCCACGTGATCGAGGCCGCGGCGCAGCCGCTGGCCCGGCCGCAGGCGCATTCCGGCGACCCTAAGATCGCTCCCTTCCGCCACCGCAACAGCCAGGGCGGCCCGGGCCGGGGAGCAGACACACAGGCTGAAGACACACGGGGTAAAGACACACGGGGAGCAAGCGCATGAACCTGCTGGACAATGAGACCCGCAGCGCCGCAGAGGCCGCCCGCGCAGCGGTGCAGAGCGCGGCTCCGGGCGGCTTCCGCGACCAGATGCCGGCCCTGGCCGGCCAGGATGTGCCGCTGCCCAAACGCCCGCCGACCCGGGTGCGCCAGCTGGTGCTGTGGATGGTTGTCTGCGGCTTCGGCCTGTTCGGCGGCCTGGTGTTCTGGGCCACCCAGGCCGAGCTGACCAGCGCGGTGGTGGCGCCCGGCGAATTCAACGTGGCCGGCGACCGGCTGGCGGTGCAGCACCTGGAGGGCGGCATCCTGCGCGAGCTGAACGTGACGGAGGGCCAGCAGGTCAGCGCCGGCGCGGTGATTGCCCGGCTCGACGGCCGCCGGGTGCAGGCGCAGCTGGCGATCCTGAACGGCCAGCTGGCCAGCCTCCTGGCGCAGCAGGCGCGGCTGCAGGCCGAACTGGCGGACAGCGGCACCCTGCAGCCGGGAGCGGAACTGCAGGCGCTCACCGCCCGGGCGCCGGACCTGGCGCAGCTGGTGGCGGTGCAGCACGACCTGCTGGCCTCCAACCGGGCGCTTTACGAGGGCCAGATGGAAATCATCCGCACCCGCATCAGCCAGCTGGGCGACCAGCTTGAGGGCCGCGATGCCCGCATCCAGGCCACCGAAGAACAGCTGGCGCTGGTGCAGGCAGAGCTGGCGGATCTCTCCGGCCTCTATGAGAAGGGGCTGGTGCCGAAGGCGCGGATCAGCGACCGGCAGATGCAGCAGAGCGGCCTGCTGGGCACCCTCGGCGCGCTGGAAAGCGACCGCGGCAACGTGCTGGAGCGGATCGGCGAGATGAAGGAACGGCAGCTGCAGGCCGGGCGCGACCAGGCCGCCCGGATCGCCGCCGAAAGCCAGGAGGTGCAGGAGCAGATCCTGGACCTGCGCCAGCGGCTGGATGCGATCGGCGACGTGGCCGAGCGGCTGACCATCCATGCGCCGCAGGACGGCCGGGTGGTCGGGCTGGCGATCAACACCCTGGGCCAGGTGGTGGAACCGGGCCAGACCATCCTGGAGCTGATGCCCGCAGGCACCGGCCTCCTGGTGGAAACCAAGGTTGCGGTGGCCGATATCGACGAGGTTGCGATGGGCAGCCAGGCACGGGTGCAGCTGACCGCCTACAGCTTCCGCTCCACCCCGCCGGTGCGGGGCGAAGTGGTGATGGTCGCGGCCGGCAGCACCACCGACACGGCCGGCGGCCAGCCCTATTACCCGGTGCATATCCGCATCGATGAGGCCGAGCTTGCCGCCCTGCCCAATGTCAGGGCGCTGCCCGGCATGCCGGCCCAGGCAATGATCGAGACCGGCCGCCAGACCCTGGCCGACTATCTGATCAGCCCGGTGCTGCAAAGCATGTCCGGCGCCCTCAAGGAGGGCAGCGGCTGAAACCGGGGGCCCGCGCAAGGCGGGACTGAAAGACGGGCTGAAAGACGGGCTGAAAGACGGGGGGAGACACCCTTGAGACAGCTTTGAGACGGCTTTGAGACAAGGCAGCAGCCCAGGGGGGAAGGGCCGGCTGCCTGCCAGGCCCGCACCCGCCGCAAGGCCGGGCGCGGGCCTGTTAGCTGCCGGGGGGCGGGGGGCCGGAAACCCTCCGCACATGTTTCTGAAAAAAGGTCCGGACCGGACCAAATGTTTCGCGCGCGAAACATTTGGTCAATCATGCTGACCTTTCCGGAGAGGCGAAAGGCCCGCTGCCCAAGCAAGGGCGGCGGCCTGCGGCCCCCGGCAAAATGAGTATTTATGGAAAGATGAAACCCCGGAGGCCCAAGGGGGGCCAGGGGGGGGGGCCGCCCGCCGCCTATTCCGCCGCGCGCTTGCGGACCCAGCCCAGGAACGCCGCATCCGGCATCCTGAGCCGCGGCGCGCCGGAGCGCACCCACATGGCGCGCCATTCCGCCTCCAGCGCATAGGCATCCGCGCCCGGGATCAGCGCCCGCGCCTCCTCCAGCGTCTGCGGCTTCAGCTGCGGCGCATTCAGCACCGCCTCGGTGACCGCGTTTTTCTGGCTGAAGCGGATCACGTCGCCCTCCAGCTCCTCCAGCGCGTAATCGGGCAAGGGCTGCGCGTCGATCATGTCGCGGATCATCTTGCGGAACACCCGGCGCGGGCTGGCGGAGCCGGATTTCTTCAGCAAGGTCTCCACCGAGACCTGCCAGCTGTTCTGCCGCCCGCAATGCTTGCGCGCGAGTTCATAAATCCGCCGCTCCAGGGGTTTGCGCAGCCGGAAGTAATCGCGGCTGAGCGTCAGCACCGATTTCGACAGCACCGCCCGGTAGAGCCAGTCCGACAGCGTCACCGCCACGCTGACCATCTTGCCCGCACCCTTCCTGCCGGCCGGCGCCTTCCGCACGATCTCCCATTTCTCGATCAGGCCGAAGCCGGTGGTCACCTCCTGGCCGCCGGTGACGATATTGGTGGTGATGCGGGTGCCTGCGAGCCGCTCGAACGCCTCGCGCAGCCGCCGGTAGGCATCGCCGGAGGTTTCGCGGTTGCAGGCGACAAGCAGGTCATGCGCCTTCAGATGCAGCACCCGGCTCACCTGGCGGCCGGCATTCAGCGCCGCCATCAGCTGGCTGATGCAGAAGATCAGGATGTCCTTGTCGTGGATCGTCGCCAGCCCCTTGACCGAGGGCGTCACGGTGATCTCGGCGCCGTTGTGCTGGTAGTTCAGAATGCGCCGGTCCGGCCGGGTGCCCAAGCTGAACAGCGGATGCTCCATCGACGCCAGGTCGTTCTTGGGAATCGCCCCGAAGATATCGCAGAGGAAAAAATCCCCCTGCCCTTCTGGCGGAATCGCTCCCGCCGTCAGCTCTGCTGCCATCTGCCTGTCCGCCGTCTGCTCAGCCGCCCGCCGGAATCTTCTGCCCCGGTCCGCGACTCGTTTTATCGTGGTTTTGATTACACTCACCCTAGGGTTATCCACACCCTGCCGCAACGGGGGTTCGGAATCGTTGGATCGGGGGTTCGGAGTCATTTCAACGGGGTTTCAGAGTCACGCCTCTGCCAAAATCAGCCCGGATCCTCCATGAAAAAAGGGCTTTGCGCGAGTCACGCTCTCCCTGTAACTAATAAATAACCCATATTTAACAGGGCAGATTTTTTTGCACGCCCTGGAACACCCCCGCTTTCCCCTGCCGCAACCGCCGGATTTGCTTAGAAAAACCAAAGGGGATGCGCATTTTTCTTCCATGTGCCGTGTTTTTGGGTATTCTGGCCAAAAGGCAGCACATCAGGGCTGCAGAGCAGACAAGACCGCACTTCACATGAGCTGGACCGCAGAGGTCCAAGGACAGCAGGCAGATCCTCATGGCCAGAGATATCCACAAGGCAGGCAGCAGCCTCCCCCCCTATTTCAGCATCGACCCGGACGCGGCATTGGCGGAGCTGGACGCCCCCACCAGCACCGCGGGCTTTGCCGGGATTGCCGCGGCCTGCGCGCAAGGGCGCGCCGACCTCGCCAGCCGGGGTCTCAATGAGGAAGGCCGCAAGGAGCTGCGCCTGTTCTCCACCTGGGAGATCACCCGCTATCTGATCCCGGTCGCCCAGGCCCATTTCCGCCGGGTGCTGAAGGCCAACCCCGATCTGCCCCAGGGCCGCTCCGAGACCGAGGGCGGCGCCAAGTGGTTCACCCTGGACGAGGTGCTGCGCCTGCGCGCCTTCTTTGCCGCCCAAGGATCCAAGGCCAAGGATTACACCCCCTACCGCCCCGCAGGGCTGCCCGCCAAGATGGTGGCGGTGGCCAACTTCAAGGGCGGCGTCGGCAAGACCTCCACTGCCGCCCATCTGGCGATGTCGGCGGCGCTCGACGGCTACAGGGTGCTGGTGATCGATCTGGACAGCCAGGGCTCCATGACCTCGATCTTCGGCGGCAAGGTGGAGGATGAATGGCAGACCGCCTTCCCGCTGCTGGCGCGCCACTACGGCGAACATCTGCGGCTGGAGAACCAGCGCCGGCTCGACCGCGGCGACGCCCCGCAGCCGCTGGATGAGGCGCTGGATGCGGCGATGGAGATGACGGCGGCAGACGTCATCCAGACCACCCACTGGCCCAATATCGACCTGATCGGCGCCCAGCTGAACCTCTACTGGGCGGAGTTCCAGATCCCGGTCTGGCGGATGGCGGCGCGCAGCTGGAAACTGTGGGATGCGCTGACGGAGCGGCTGGAGGCCGACGGGGTCCTGGACCAGTACGACGTGATCTTCATCGACACGCCGCCTGCCCTTGGCTACCTGACCATCAACGGGCTCAGCGCCGCCGACATCCTCCTGGTGCCGATGGGCGCGTCCTTCCTGGAGTTCGACTCCACGGGGCGCTTCTTTGACATGCTGCATTCCACCTTTGCCAGCATCGAGGAGGGCGAGAATCTGGCCGCCCGCGCCCTGGGCCGGCCCGGCCTCAGTTTCGAATGGGATGCGGTGCGCGCGGTGATCACCCGCTACGATGGCGCCCAGCAGGGCGAACTGGCGGCGCTGATGCAGGCCTATATGGGCCGGGTGCTGTCGCCCCATAAGCAGGATTTCACCGCGCTCATTGGCCAGGCCGGCGAGCAGGTGAGCGGCATCTACGAGGCCGACTACCGCGACTTCAACCGCGAGACCTATGCGAGAGGCCGCGAGACCTTTGACGAGACCTATGCCGCCTTCAAGAAGCTCTTGATCGGCGTCTGGCGGCGCGAGGTGTTGCATCAAGAGGCCGAACAGCGCGCGGCGGGCTAAGGCCCTAACAAGAGATTTGGGGTAGTCTGACCGCCCCACCCGGAAAGAGGCACGAGGACCATGGCAAAACGCAAACGGCTTTCCCCGGCGCAAAGCGATTACCTGACAGCGGCGCCATCCGGCAGGCCTGCGCTTGGCGGCCCGTCCAGTGTGGGGGCCGCGCCGATTGCCCAGGTGGCCTCGGATGCGTCCGCCCAGGCGGCGCTGCAGGAACTGTCGGGGGTGCTGGAAAACGCCCGCGCCAAGGGGCTGATGATCGAGGAACTGCCGCTGGCGGCGATCGACGAAAACCACCTGGTGCGCGACCGCATCGAGCAGGACGAGGAAGAGCTGCAATCGCTCATGGACTCGATCCGTGCCCGCGGCCAGCAGACCCCGGCCGAGGTGGTGCCGCTGGAGGATACCTTCGGCACCCGCACTCACGGGCTGATCTCCGGCTGGCGCCGCCTGACCGCGCTTCGCAGGCTCTATGAAGAGACTTCAGACCCGCAATTCGCCACGCTGAAGGCGCTGGTGATCCACCCGGACAGCGCCGAAGGCGCTTATGTGGCGATGGTCGAAGAAAACGAGATCCGGGTGAACCTGTCCCATTACGAGCGCGCCCGGATCGCGGTGCGCGCCTATAAGGAAGGCGTCTTCACCCGCCGCAAATACGCGCTGCAGGCGCTGTTCGGCAATGCGACCCGCGCCAAGCGCTCCAAGATCGGCAGCTTCGTCACCCTGGTCGAGGCGCTGGACGCGGTGCTGTTCTACCCCACCGCCATCAGCGAAAAGCTGGGCCTGGCATTGGTGCGGGCGATCGAGGCGGATGAAGGTTTTGCCGAACGCGCCACCGCCGCGCTGCAGGCCGCGGACCGCTCCACCCCGGAGGCAGAGCTGGCGGTGCTGACCCGTCTGGTGGAGGAGCAGGCGGCTGAAATGCACAAGTTAGAGCCTGATGTGCCCCCTGCCCCGCCGACCCTAGAACAACTGGCGGCACAGGCCAAGGAACGGAATGCAGGCCGGGATGCGCAACACGCCCAGCCCCCGGCATCCCCGGTGCCGCCGCTGGTCAGCGGCCCGCGGGTGCGCGGCGCGGGCGACTGGGACGCTGCCATGCCGGGCGAGCGGATCATCCTGCCAGCCCCCCGCCGCGGCGTGCGGCTGGCCTATACCCCCGGCGAGCAGAAGATCGAAATCAGCGGCGAGGCGGTCAGCGCCGCGCTGGTGAAGGCGCTGGAGGCCTGGCTGAAAAAGCTCTGATCAGAGCCTGTCCGGTCTTTCATCTTTCCCCAAATACCCGCGCCGCAGGCAAAAGGGCTTTTCGTTCGAAAAGCCCTTTTTAGCGTCTGATATCAGCCCGCGCGGGAGAGTCTATTCAGGTCAGCATGATTGACCAAATGTTTCGCGCGCGAAACATTTGGTCCGGACCGGACCTATTTCGCGGTGCCGTTCATCTGGCCGCGGCCCACCGCCACATAGGTCTCGAACCCGGCCCGTTTGGCGGATTTGGGCGAGTAGATATTGCGCAGGTCCGCCATCCGCGGCACCTCCATCCTGCGCGCCAGCTTCTTCAGGTCCAGCGCCCGGAACTCGTTCCACTCGGTGAGCAGCACCACCAGATCCGCGTTCTGCGCCGCCTTGTAGGGATCGTCCTCCCATTTGACCCCGGGCAGGAGCGCTTCGCCCTCGGCCCGGCCCTGCGGGTCCACCACCCGCACCCTGGCGCCGCCGCCCACCAGGGCGGGCACGATGGTCAGGCTCGGTGCGTCGCGCATGTCGTCGGTATTGGGTTTGAAGGTGACGCCGAGGACGGCGATGGTCTTGCCGTTGAAGGATCCGCCGCAGGCATCGCGCAGCTTCTCCACCATCCGGTGCTTCACCTCGTCATTCACCCGCATCACGGTCTCGGTGATGCGCAGCGGGAAGGCATGGTCCTGGCCGATCCGCGCCAGCGCCGCGGTGTCCTTGGGGAAGCACGACCCGCCATAGCCCGGCCCTGCGTGCAGGAACTTGTTGCCGATCCGCCCGTCAAAGCCGATGCCGCGGGAGACCTCCTTGACGTCCGCCCCGACCCGCTCGCAGAGGCCCGCGATTTCATTGATGAAGGTGATCTTGGCGGCGAGGAAGGCGTTGGCCGCGTATTTGATCAGCTCCGCCGATTCCAGATCGGTGGTCAGGATCGGGAAGTCGCGCAGATAAAGCGGTCGGTAGATATCCGCCATCACCTCTGCCGCGCGCTCGTTCTGGACGCCGACCACCACCCGGTCGGGTTTCATGAAATCCTCGATCGCGGCGCCTTCGCGCAGGAACTCGGGGTTGGAGGCGACATCGAACTCGGCCTTGGGATTGGCCTTGGCGATCACCTGTTTCACCTGCCGGTTGGTGCCCACCGGCACGGTGGATTTGGTCACCACCACCGCATAGCCCGTCAGCGCCCCGGCGATCTCCTCCGCCGCCGCCATCACGTAAGTCAGATCCGCATGGCCGTCGCCGCGCCGGGTCGGGGTGCCGACCGCGATGAACACCGCCTCGGCGCCGTCCACCGCCGCCGCCAGGTCATCGGTGAAGCTGAGCCGCCCCGCCTTCACGTTCTTCTCCATCAACTGATCGAGGCCCGGCTCGTAGATCGGCACCTCGCCCCGGTTCAGCCGCGCGATTTTCTGCGCGTCCTTGTCGACACAGACCACATCATGGCCGAAATCCGAAAAACAGACGCCGGACACCAGTCCGACATAGCCGGTGCCAATCATCGCAATGCGCATGGAATGCCCTTTCCCCAATCCCCTTTGGCGGCGGTTGTGCAGCCGCCTTATTCTGAGATTAGAAGGATATACGGCGCCGGACAGGGCGGGAACCGGTTTTTTACCGGGCCTGCGGGGGCTGGCAGCAGGCTTGCAAGAGTGTCTGATGAGAAAAGGTCCGCTTCGGACCAAATGTTTCGCGCGCGAAACATTTGGTCCGAAGCGGACCTAAATACCCTCCGGGTTTGCGGCGGCGGCGGGGCGCCGCCGGGGCGGTAAAGGATTTGACAGCATCGGGGAATTATGAGTTTTCGGGCCGGAACCGGCAGCAGAGTCACTTCACAGGCAGGGAGCCCCCTTTGACGGCAGCAGACGCAACCAGCAGCGCCCCCCCGGCGGAGCGCCCCGCACAGGCAGCAAACCTGGCCGCAAATCCGGCAGCCGGCCCGGCGGCGGCCGGGCGGCTGGTGGCGGTGGTGGTGACCCACAACCGGCTCGGGAAGCTCAAGGCGACGCTGGCGCGGCTGCTGGAAAGCCCCCCGGATGAGCTGGCGGCGGTGGTGGTGGCCGACAATGCCTCTTCCGACGGCACCGGCGCATGGCTGGCGGCGCAGCAGGATCCCAGGCTGGACATCTGCACCAGCGCCGGCAACCGCGGCGGCGCCGGCGGCTTTGAGATGGGCATGCGCCGGGCGATGGAGGCCCATGGCCCCGACTGGCTGGTGGTGATGGATGATGACGGCCGGCCCGCCCCGGGCGGGCTGGCGGCCTTTCACGGGCTGGCCATGCACCGGCAGCCCGAAGGCGGCTGGGACGCGGTGGCGGCGGCGGTCTATTTCCCCGACGGCCGCATCTGCGAGATGAACCGCCCCTCGCGCAACCCGTTCTGGCACGCCCGCGAGTTCCTGCGCACGCTTCTGGGCGGCGGCCGCTCCGGCTTTCATGTGCAGCCCGCGGATTACCAGGGGCCGGGGATGCAGATCGATGTCACCTCTTTTGTCGGCTTCTTCATCTCCGCGGATGCGGTGCGGCGCACCGGTTTTCCGGATCCGGAGCTGTTCATCTATGGCGATGACGGGATCTATACCCTGGGGCTGACCAAGGCAGGCGGGCGGATCGGCTTTGAGCCCTCGGTGCGTTTTGAGCATGACCTGTCGACCTTCCGCGCCACGAAGGCAGGCGGCGGCGCGGAGCCGCAGCAGGCGGCGGCGGCGCAGCGCGGCCGCTTCGTGCCGCTGTGGAAGGCCTATTACTACCACCGCAACCTCTTGCTTCTGTACCGGATGGCGGCGGGCTGGCTGTTCTGGCCGGTGCTGCTGGTGATCGTGCCGAAATGGCTCTTGAAGGCGCGCCAGCATGGCGGCAGCCGCCGCGTCTTTCTGCGGCTGATGGGCCATGCGCTGCGCGACGGGCTGCTGCGCCGCACCGGCGTGCGCCATGCCAGGGTGCTGCAGCTGTCCGGCGAAGGCTGAGCCCGCGGGCCGCAGCCGCCGGGCCCCGGCGGTTCAGCGGTTCAGGATCACCCGGTGGAACCGGCCCAGCAGCACCATCCCCAGCGCCAGCAGCACCAGGCTGCTGAGCACCACGAAGGGCACGTTCACATAGGCCGGCGTATAGGTCGGGTAGACCCCCGCGCGCATGATCCCGGCGATGTGGATCAGCGGATTGTACCACAGGATCTCCTGTGCCAGCGGCGGCATGTCATCGTAGAGAAAGAAGATGCCGGAGGCGAGAAACAGCGGCCGGGTGACGATCGACCAGATCACCTCCCACAAGGGATAGAGCCCCATCAGCACGCAGTTGAGCGTGCCCACGCCCAGCCCCAGCAGCATCGCCAGCCCCAGCGCCGCGGCCATCTGCGGCAGCTCCAGCACCGTCCGGCTGTCGATGACGGCGAGGATGCCGCCCAGCAGCAGCAGGGTGACCAGCACCCCTGTCAGGCTGTTCAGCAGGAAGCGGGCAATCACCGCATCGGCCCAGGTGACGGCGGGAAACCGCAGCAGCGGATGCGAAAAGCTGATCGCCCGGGACACGGTGAGCGAGACCGACTGATAGAGATTGAACGGCAGATAGCCGGTGGCGTAGAACAACAGGAAGCTGGTGCCCAGCGACGGGGTATGGAGCACCAGCGAGAAGCCCACCGCGAGGAACAGGATCGCCGCCAGCGGCTCGAGCACCGCCCAGATATAGCCGCCCGGGGTGCGCCCGTAGCGGGTCGACATCTCGCGCAGCACCAGCGCCGCCACCGTGCGCAGGGTGGCAAAGCGGCGGTGCCCTGCGGGCCGGGCCGGGACGGGAGCGGCGGCGGGCGGCGGGGCCGGGATGGCATCCGGAGCGGGAGGAAAGCTGGCCATGAATACCCATTGTGATTACATGTGCGGCGGCGGTACTATGGCGCAAAGCAACGCCGGTGACAAACAGCAGTGCAGCAGGACAGGCCACTCATGACACAGAAACGCCAGGCGGCCCAGGCCGGCAGTTCCGGCCCGCAGGGCGGGACCGGCAAGGACAGCCAGGACCGGCCCGGGCGCCGGCTGAATCTGACGGACGGCGGCGCGGGCCAAGCCAGGCAGAACCTGAAACCCGGCGGCGGCGCAAAACCGGGGCCGGGCGGCCCCGGAGCGAAACCCGGAGCCAAACCCGGAGCGAAACCGGGAGCAAAGCCGGGACCCGGTCCCGGCGGCAAGTGGCCGCTGCAGCAGATGCGCGAGCGGGCGGAACGGGCCGAGGCCGAAGCCCGGCAGGTGCGCGCGGAGCTGGCCGCAGCCCGCACCGAGGCCTATCCGGTGGCCGGCCCGGCCCGGATGAAGCCGCGCCACTGGGGGCTGCTTGCCAGCTTCATGCTGGCGGTGCTGCTGCCGCTGGCGGCGGCGGTCATCTACCTGTTTGCCATCGCCGAAGACCAGTACGGCTCCACCGCCGGCTTCACCGTGCGCAGCCAGGAGAACTCCGGCGCCCAGGATCTCCTGGGCGGGCTGGCCGCCTTCACCGGCACCTCCAATGCCTCGGACAGCGATATCCTTTATGAGTTCATCCAGAGCCAGGAGATGGTCAATGCGGTGGAGGCGCGGGTCGGGCTCCGGGCGCATTACACACGGGCCTGGCCAAGCGACTGGGCCTTTGCGCTGTGGCCGGACGCCAGCGCCGAGGATCTGTCCTGGTACTGGCAGCGCATCGCCCGCATCGCCTTTGACAGCAGCTCCGGCCTGATCGAGGTGCAGGCCACCGCCTATGATCCGCAGACCGCGCAGGCCATCACCCGCGCCATCCTCGAGGAAAGCCAGACCCGCATCAACGCGCTCAACGAGCAGGCCCGTACTGACGCGATGCGCTATGCCGAGGCCGATCTGGCGGAGGCGGTGGAGCGGCTGAAGGAAGCGCGCGAGGCGCTGACCCGGTTCCGCACCCGCACCCGCATCGTCGACCCGGAGGCCGACATCCAGGGCCGCATGGGGGTGATGAACAACCTGCAGCAGCAGCTGGCCGAGGCGCTGATTGAATACGACCTGCTGGCCGGCTCCGTGCCCGCGGGCGACGTGCGGCTGAACAAGGCGCAGCAGAAGATCGGGGTGATCCGCGAGCGCATCGATATCGAGCGCCAGGCCTTTGCCTCCGACAGCACCGAGACCGGCGCGGTGGGCGAGGATTACCCGACGCTGATCTCCGAGTTCGAGCGGCTCACGGTGGACCGGGAGTTTGCCGAGGAGGTCTACCGCGCGGCGCTGACGGCGCTGGAGCTGGCGCGCGACGATGCCGCCCGCCAGAGCCTGTATCTGGCCGCCTATATCAAGCCGACGCTGGCCGATGAGGCCGAATACCCGCGCCGCTTCATGCTGAGCGGGCTGGCCGGGCTGTTCCTGCTGCTCAGCTGGTCGGTCGGGGCGCTGGTTTACTACTCGGTCCGCGACCGCAGCTGAGACGCTGCGCAAGGGGCAGGGCGCAAGGGGGCGGGGGAATGATCCGGTTTGAGAACCTGACCAAGAGCTACTGGCTCAAGGGCGAGCGCAAGGTGGTGATCGATGATCTGACCCTGACGCTGCCTGCGGGCAGGTCGCTGGCGCTCCTGGGCCGCAACGGGGCCGGCAAGTCGACGCTGCTGCAGATCATCGCGGGCACCATGCGGCCTGATTCGGGGCGGGTGGTCAGCGATGGCAGCATCTCCTGGCCGGTGGGGCTGGGCACCTCGTTCCACGGTGATCTGACCGGCGCCGAGAACGTGCGGTTCATTGCACGGATCTACGGGGTGGACACCTCGGAGCTGGTGAAATTTGTCGAAAACTTCTCAGAGCTCGGGAAGTTTTACCATATGCCGGTGCGCAGCTACTCCTCCGGCATGCGCTCGCGGCTGACCTTCGGCGCCTCGATGGGAATCAGATTCGATACCTATCTGGTCGATGAGGTGACGGCGGTGGGCGACGCCGCCTTCCGCCGCAAGAGCCAGCAGGTCTTTGCCGCGCGGATGAAGACCGCCAGCGCCATCATGGTCAACCACGCGATGCCGCAGCTGCGCCAGTTCTGCGATGCGGGCCTGGTGCTGGAGGAGGGCAAGCTGCGCTATTTCGAGGACCTGGAAGAGGCCATCGCGCTGCATGAGGCGCAGCTGAAATAGGCTCTAACCAAGCAGATGCGCGCTGAAAGCGGCGAATTGATCCAGCGAGATCCGGCCCAGGTTGCCGGGCTGGCCTGGGCTGCTGCTGCCGGCAAACAGCGGCGCGGGGGCGCCGGGGAAAAAGGTCTCTGCGACCCAGGCATTGGCGGGGGCGAAATGCTGCATGATCTGCTGCGACCGGGCCGGGGCCATGCGCGGCCGCGGCGCGGCCGGCAGGCTGCTGATGCGCGCCAGCAGCCGCTCCCGCTCCGGGTTGGCCGCCCCGTCCTTGCGGAACGGGATATGCGGCTGCATCCGGCGCAGGAATTCCAGCGCCGGCGCCGACAGCCCGGTGTTGTCCTGCGTTGAGCGCGCCAGGGCAGAGAGATCCGGCAGGGCGTCCCCGAACAGGATCTGCATGACATCCTCGAGGATATCGCCGCCCGCCAGATGGCTGCGGCTGTAGAGACGCACCTTCAGCGCCTCCTGGCCGAACACCTCTGCCCACAGGCTGAGCAGGCGCCGGTAGTAGAGATAGGGGGCCGGGCTGTCCGGCCCCAGGCAGGCTTTCACGAACTGGGGAAAGGTCATGCTGTTGAAGCCGCGGCGCATGTATTCGCCGTACATGCTGAGAATGGCGTCATCCTGGCGGCGCAGGTAGACCACGATCTCGATGCTGCTGAACAGATCTCCGAACAGCTCCCGCAGATTGGCAATGCCGGGCCGGCCGGTCAGGTTGCCGGTCAGGTTTTCCGAGGACACCAGCATGGTATGGGTGCCGGGCGGCGCCTTGGCGGCCTGCCGCTCCAGCTGTTTGCGCAGCGTGCGGCGGAACTCCAAAACGTCTTCGCGGCTGTGCAGCCCGTGGCCGCGGGCAAAATCATGCAGCCCCTCATGGGCCGCGTAGAACAGGGTGATGTGGTTGGCGTCGCGCGACAGCAGATCAGGATAGAGGACGCCGTGACGCTGCAGCCAGGCGGCATTGGCGGCAAAGCTGTTCTGCAGGAAGGTCGAGGCGGTCTTCGGGGTGCCGATATGGCAGACAAGTCTCATGGGCGGTCATCTGATTTGAGGCGGGGCCGGATCACGCGGCCTCGCGCGTTCCGGGGCGGTTCAGGGTCTTTTCCCAGTAGGGACGGGCCGTCATCTCGCCGTAGCCCTTGCGGTAGGCGGCCCTGAGCTGCGGATAGCTGCTGCAGAAAGCCCGCAGCGTCTTGGTCATGCGCCAGGCCAGGCTGAAGAAGCGGGCCTTGGAGTGGCGCACGGTGTAGGCCTTGCTGCCATCGGTGCTGAGATAGGTGAGCCGGGCGCCGCCGAAGGCGGGGAACACAAGGCCGCGGCCGCTGATGTCCAGCCGCATGCGGTCGCCAAAGCGCGTCCAGAACGGCAGCAGGTGGCCATTGAGCGTCAAAAGCCCCAAATAGTGCCGCAGGCGGCGGGGCAGGCGGCTGAAGCGGGCCCGTCCCGGCAGCGGCTGGCTGGCGGTATCCTGCCAGATCTCGTCGCGGACCAGCGCCTTGATGGCGGCGCGGCGTGCCGACATGTCGATGTTGTCGTCAAAGAACTGCGGCCCCTGCATCACGTCCTGCCAGGCCAGGAGCTGGGCCTCGGCACTGTCGTATTTGCAGCGCAGCATCGAGCGCATCATGAAGCGGATGGCGATTTTCGCGGTGCCAAGCGCGCTGCGCTCCAGCTTGTCGAACACCAGATGGTGGATCAGGTGGTTGCGCAGGTCCAGATACAGGGTCTGCGGGCTTTCCTTCTCGGTGAAGTCGTCCTGGAAGGAGACCACGCCGTTCAGGGTGACAATGCGGAAATCATTGGCCAGCGAGAAACTGATGTCGTCGCCGCGCACAAAGAAGGGGAACGGGTGGCGGCGCACGTGTGCCACCGGGAAGGCAAAGAACCACCAGCCGCCGTAGAGGGTGGCGGGCTGCGGGCCTGCAGCGGCAAATGCCATCTTGCGCACGGCGGCCGGGTCGCGCAGATCGGTGCCGTTGAACAGCGGCCTGCAAGCCCCATCGAACCAGGCGCCGTTTTCCCACATCCGCCATTTGTGGGTGTTGTTGATCATGGCGCCTGCCAGCGCGGTGCGCGGGTCGCGGGCCAGCGCCAGCAGCATATAGGCGCGCAGGATGTTCTCCATGTGGAAGGAGGCATCGTCATCCATGAACAGGCAATGGCTGAAGCCGCCGTCCTCGGCCTCCAGCAGGCCGCGGGCAAAACCGCCCGCACCGCCCAGGTTGCGGTTCAGGTAAGGCGTGGTGTGGCGCGACGCCTCAATCCCGGCGCTCTGGCCGTTGTCGACCACCTGCACGTGGATCCGGTTGCCGTAGGCAAAGCCGCCGAGAAACTCCTGCAGCCGCCTGACCGTGCGCTGCACCTCGGCCTCGCGCTGGAAGGTGGTGATGGAAACCGCCAGCCGCGGCAGGTCCTGCGGCATCTCTGCGATGGCAAAGCGGGCGCTTTCGATTGTCACCAGCTCATCCAGCGACAGGATTTCCAGATACAGAAGCCCGTCCAGCCCCGCCGCTGCCAGGGCGGACAGATCGGCCCGGTGGGGGGAGTCGGGGCTGAGTTCGGCGACTTCGCAATAGACCACCTCCCAGGAACGCCCGGGGCGGGCATGCACCAGGCGCACCTCGGCGCGGCCGCGGCCGGTGACTTCAGCATAAAGCGACTGCAGATCGCAGGCCGCTGTCCAGATGGCCAGATTGAACAGGTTGAAATACGTGTCGAAGCAGAGTCTTGAGCTGCGCGGCACGGAGAAGCTGCCGGTGCTCCGGGAAAAACCGGCGGCTCCCTGCTCATGGTAATAGAGGGAATGCTCGCTACAGATCTCCGGTTCCGGAATAATGATGTTTTGCAGGGTAATCATATGTGCACGAGACCTTTTTGCCACCGGACCCGGCAGGAGGCTGCCGGAGGGGGTGGTCCGGGTTTTGCCCGATCTGCCGGGGTATTTCCAGCCGCAAATTCCAGTCCCCCGGGCGCCAGCGGCTCAGCAATTGGACATGGACGGGGTTTTCCGTTTTAAGCAGGCTGCAACCAGCAACAGAGGAACGGGACAGATGGCAGCAGGCAAATTTCTGATGGTGGGGGCGGGCCTCTCCGGTGCGGTGATCGGGCGCCAGCTGGCCGAGGCCGGCCACGCGGTCACGGTGATCGACAGCCGCGCCCACATCGGCGGCAACTGCCACACCGAGCGCGATGCGGAGACCGGCGTGATGGTGCATGTCTACGGGCCGCATATCTTCCACACCGATGACGCCGAAGTGTGGGAGTACGTGAACCGTTTCGGGACCTTCAAGCCTTATAAGAACCGGGTGAAATCGACCACCCGCGGGCTCTCGGGCGAGCGCGAAGTGTTCTCGCTGCCGGTCAATCTGCACACCATCAACCAGTTCTTCCGCAAGGTGATGCGCCCCGAAGAGGCGCATGATTTCATCGTCAACGAACAGGCCGACACCTCGATCGAAAATCCCGGGACCTTCGAAGAGCAGGCGATGCGGTTCGTGGGCCGCGATCTCTACGAGGCCTTCTTCAAGGGCTACACCATCAAGCAATGGGGCATGCACCCCTCGGAGCTGCCCGCCTCGATCCTGAAACGCCTGCCGGTGCGGTTCAACTACGACGACAATTACTTCTTCCACAAATTCCAGGGCATGCCGGAGAACGGCTATACCGCGATGATCGCCGGGATCCTCGATCATCCGGGCATTTCGGTCCGGTTAGAGACTGAATTCACGGCGGAGATGGGGCAGGGGTATGACCATGTGTTCTATACCGGGCCGCTGGATGGCTACTTCGGCTACAAGCTGGGGCGGCTGGGCTACCGGACGCTGGATTTCGAGCGCTTCACCCATCAGGGCGACTACCAGGGCTGCGCGGTGATGAACTACGGCGAGGAGGAGGTGCCTTATACCCGCATCACCGAGCACAAGCATTTCAGCCCGTGGGAAAGCCATGAGGGCTCGGTCCTTTACCGCGAGTTCTCGCGCCAGGCAGAGCCCGGCGACATCCCCTACTACCCGATCCGCCAGGTGAAGGAGAAGGAACTGCTGGCGGCCTATGTGCAGCTGGCCGGAGAGACCCGCGGCGTCACCTTTGCCGGGCGGCTGGCCACCTACCGCTACCTGGACATGGATGTGACCATCCGCGAGGCGCTGGACGCGGCGCGCGGCTTTGCCGCCTGCCTGGACAAGGGCGAAGCGGCGCCGGCGTTTTTCGCGGCACCGCTGTAACCGGGGGGAATGCCGGATGATCGTGTCTGATACGGAAAAATTCGTCTTTATCCACAACCCGAAATGCGCCGGCATGAGCTGCCACAACACGCTGCTGCCTTATGACACCCGGGACAACCTGTTCTTTGAATGGCGGCCGGTGAACGATGCCGGCAAGATCCTCGACCTGGCCCATATCACCCCGTTCCAGATGCGCCGGTTCTTCCCCAAGGCCTTTGAAGAGGTGCAGGGCTATCTGAAGTTCGTCTTCGTGCGCGACCCCTACCAGCGGTTCATGTCGGCGGTGTCGCAGCATCTGAAGCTGGGCACCGGCCATATGCGCAATGCCATCCTGTCGGACCCTGAGGCCTTCTACAGGGTGGCGGCGGCCTTTGCGCTGCAGGCGCTGAAGCTGCATGCGGTGGAGAACGACCACAAGCTGGTGCATTTCCGCCCGCAGGTGCATTTTGCCAATCTCGACGGGGCCCGCTGGGCCGATGAGGTGCTGAAGCTGGAGCAGGCCGGCAGCCTGGCGGCGTCGCCGGTGTCGCGCTGGCTGCCCGGGATGGCCGAGGCCAACCGCACCGGCGGCTTTGCCGCGCAGGGCTATGAGCCGGAGCGGCTGGGCGAGGCGGCGCTTGCGGTGCTGAGCGCATTTTATGCCCGCGACTTCGAGACTTTCGGCTATGACCGGCGGTAGCGGCCGCGGCGCAGCGAATCCGCCTGCGGCCAGGCCGCCGCAGGCCCGTGAAACAGAACCCGCAAGGCTGCGGACCGTATAGAGTACAGGAACAGAGACACCATGCCGGACCCCATTGACGTCAGCGTTGTTATCCCCTCCTACAATTCCGAAGCTTTCCTGAAGCGGTCGGTGCTGTCGGCGCTGGCCCAGCAGGGGGTGGCGCATGAGGTGATTGTGCTGGACGACTGCAGCAGCGACTTCTCGCTGGATATCCTGCGCCAGATCCAGGAGGAAAACCCGCAGGCGCCGCTGCGCATCGAGGCGCGCGAGGCGACCCTGGGGCAGTCCACCGCGCGCAACCGCGGCATGGAGCTGGCCCGCGGCCGCTATATCGCCTTTCTCGACAGCGATGACGCCTTCTGCGGTCTGCATGTGCTGGCGCAATGGGTGGCGGAGGCGGACCGGCACGGGCTGGAGATGCTGATCGCGCGGTTTTACAACGTGTCGCCGGAGATGGTGCGCAGCCCGGCCCGGCGGCTGGGGCTGCAGCCGGGGGAGGCCCATTCGGTGGCCTCGGCGCCGGAACTGGCCAATGTGGTCAGCTGCTGGCAGATCCTCTACAGCCGGGCCTTCCTGGAAGAGAACGGGGTGATCTTCTCGCCGCGGCTGCGCCAGCGCGAGGACCGGCTGTTCGTGATCGAGGCGCTGCTGCGGACGCGCCGGGCCGGGGTCAGCGAATTGTTTGCGGTCGATCACTTCAATGTCGCCAATTCGACCATGAAGCAGGTCAACCGCGATCAGCTGGCACAGTATGTGCAGCATCTGAGCGAGCTCAACGCCGCCTTTGCCGCGGCGCGGGCCGAGGGGCGCTCGGGGCAGGGGTTCGAGGCCGCCAATGCGATCCTCTACCTGCAGCAGCTGGATGAATACTGGGGCCGCATCTGCCAGCGCCTGGCCGGTTTCGAGCGGTTCCGGCCGCTGGTCGCGGAGTATTTCGCGGGCCTGCGCGCGCTGGTGCGGGAGCTGCCGGCGCTGTACCGGGACACGGTGCTGAACATCAACGGCCGCGAGGGGTTCCTGCGCGAAGGCCGCATGGACGTCCTGCGGCTGGCGCTGAAGCAGGGGGACGATGATCTGCTGCTGCAGATCCTGGCCCGCCCCCGGCCGCCGGCGCCGCTGCTGGCGGGTTTGCGCGGCGCGGATGCGGGGGCCGATGAGGTGATCACCCGCGCGCTGTCGTTCCGCCGCGATGCCGCGCCGGCGGTGTCCGCCGCGCCGGTGCCGCTGCAGCAGCTGGTCAAGCGGATCATCCTGCACACCGGGCTTCCGAAAACCGGCACCTCGACGCTGCAGCAGGTGATGGAGCGCAACCGTTTTGCGCTGCTGGAGGCGGGGGTCCATTATCCGGTCTTCGGCACCAACCGCGAATTCGGCATCCGCCGCGAGCGCACCCCGGGCCATGCCAGCCTGTTCCAGAAGATCCTGGAAGGCGCGCCGGGGGTGGCGGAGGCGCTGTCCGCCGAGGTCCAGGAGGTGTCGCAGATCGCGGGGCGGCCGGTGGAGACGCTGATCCTGTCGGCGGAGAACATCGTGTCGCCGCGGTTCTGGGACAGGGGCGCGGATTTTGCCGCGATGCTGGCACCGTTTGAGGGGATCGGGGTGGAGGTGGCCTGTGTGCTGCGCCATCCGGCGGACTGGCTCAGCTCGCTCTATGTGGAAATGTGCGGCAACCCCTGGAACGGCTTCACCAGCACGGTGGATGAGTTTGCAGCGTCGCTGGATCAGCTGGGGCTGTTCGACTTCGATCACATCGCATCCGTGCTGCAGGCGCCGGCGGCGGTGTCGAAGCTGCATCTGGGCTGTTTCGAGAAGATCCGGGCCGGCGGCGGCATCGAACCCTGGTTCTTCGGCCTGGCAGGCCTGCGCGCCGAAGGTTTTGCGCCGGTGCCGCGGGCGCTGACCAATGAATCGCTGACCCCGCAGCAGGCGGCGCTGATGCGCCTGATGAAGCGGCTGAACGGGCTGACCCGAGAAGATCTGGCAAACCTGTTCCTGATGGTGTCGGAGGACGCGGAGGCCGCCGCCAGCAAGGCGCCGACCGCTGCAATGGCGGCGGGGCTGGAGCGTTTCCGCAGCAGCCACGCGGCAGAAATTGCCGCCTATGAACGCGCTCATGGCCAGGCCGGGCGGGTCCGCGAGGCGGCGCCGGTGCTGGACCTGGAGGCGGCGCTGGACCGCCATCTGGCGGCACTGGCGGCGGCGCGCGGGCCGGGCGGCAGCAAGCGGGCCGAGCGTTTCCTGAAGCGGCTGGACGGGGCCTACAGGGACTCGAACCGGGAGCGGGTCATCCGGATCCTGCGCGAGGCGCGCAGCCTCTGCGTCTCGGTGGCGCTGGAGCCGGGGGAAACGGCCGCGGGCGCCCGGCTGATCCATCCGCAGGGCGAAGAGCCGCTGGCGCTCATGCGCTGGGAGAACGAGGCGCTGGCGCAGATCGACACCGCCCGGCTGGCGGCGCTCTGGCAGGCCGGCCTGCGCGAGGTGGAGATCGAGATCCCGACCAGCCTGCGCAACGGGCGGCGGCCGTTCCTGATCGTGCAGCTGCTGGCGGACGGCAGCTTCTGGCTGGTGCCGCCGAGTTATGCCGAGCGCCTGCAGGGCGGCGGTGTCGAGAGCATCTGGCAGTAATGGCAGCGCAGGCAGGAAAATCCGCATGCTCAGAGTGATCACCGATGAGCGCGCCAGCGTCATCCAGCAGGTCCGCAAACGGGGGGAAGGGGTCGAGATCGGCGTCCACGAAGGGGCGTTTTCCGAGCGCCTGCTGGAGGTGGCGCAGCCGAAGAAGCTGACCCTGATCGACCCCTGGGCCTATGACGGGACGCGCAGCGGCGCGCTCTACGGCGGCAAGGGCATGAGTCAGGAGATGATGGACGCGCGCCATGGCCGGGTGCTGAAGCGGTTCGCGCCGCAGATCGCCCGCGGCCGGATCGAGGTGCTGCGGATGGAGAGCCAGGCGGCGCTGGCGCGGTTCGCGGACGGCAGCCTGGATTTCGCCTATATCGACGGCGATCACAGCTATGCGGCGGTGAAGGCGGATCTGGAGGGCTGGCTGGTCAAGCTCAGGCCCGGCGGGCTGCTGATTGCCGATGACTACCGCAATGCCAGCTGGTGGGGCGACGGGGTGATCCGCGCCTGCCACGGGCTGCTGGCGGAGGGCGGGGCGGAGATCGAGATGAAGCTGGGCAGCCAGATCGCGTTCCGCAAGCTGGCGGAGCCGGATCTTGCATCGCAATAGGGGCCGCATTATCCCGCGGCCGGGAAGATCACGAGGACAGGCAGATGGCAGAGACTGAGACGAGGCTGCATCCCCAGGCCGGCAGGCCCTCCCTGGAAGCGGAAAATGCCCTCTTGTCGGCACTGCCGGGGGCCGTGCGGAAGATCCGCTCGCCCCGGCCGCGCCATGCGCTGGCACCGGGCATCTGGCTGGATTACCAGCCGGACGCCGGGGTCGGGGTGCTGGCCGCCCCGGAGCCGGAGGGCGATGGGGTGCGGCTGCAGCTGCAGGATATCGGCACCAGCCCCTGGTTCTCGCTGTCCTACGGCATCGATCTTGCGGCGCTGCGCCAGGGCCGCTACCTGGGCCAGCTGCTGGACTGCTCGAGCCGCGGCCCGGGCCGGTTCCGGATCTGCCTGCGCTACCTGCTGGCAGAGGGGTTCAGGGATGTCTTCGCCCGCGACCTTGTGGTGCTGACCGGCGCCCGCCAGGAGGACCTGGTGTTCATCCCCGTCGATGCGGAGCTGGCGGCGCAGGCGCAGGGCGCCGAGGTGCTCTATTTCTTCGAGGGCCGCAGCTTTGATGTGACCCTGCACGGCGCCGAAGCGCTGCTGATCTGAGCGCGGCCATGGCACAGGATCCCTTCGGCTACAGCTTCATCATCCCCGCCTATAATGACGCGGCGGGGCTGCAGCGGCATTTTGCGTATTTCGCCGCCTGCGGCGCCCGGGTGCAGCTGGTGATTGTCGACGATTGCTCGCAGGACGGCACCGAAGCCGCGGTGGCGGCGGCAGAGCTGCCGGAGAATATCCGCATCACCTACCGCCGGATGGCGGAAAACGGCGGCCCGGCAGCGGCGCGTAATCTTGGCATCACCCTGGCCGGGGAGGAGCGGGTGATGTTCCTCGATGCCGACGACCTGCTGGCGCCCTGTTTCTTTGACGTGATGCGGCTGGCGCCCCTGGGCGGCGAGACGGATTTCGTGCTGTTCAAATACCATCTCAGCCGCGATGCCGGGCAGCGCTTCAGCTATGACATGCATCCGGTCGACCGCCGCTTCTTCAGCCGCCGCCCGGAGGCGAGCTTCCCGCTGCAGCGGTTCCGGCTGCAGGACCGGCCGGAGGCGATGGCGACGGTGAACTTCCCCTGGAACAAGCTTTACAGCCGCGGTTTCCTGCAGCGGGCTGACATCCGCTTCCCGGACCTGCGCATGCATGAGGACATCACCCCGCACTGGCAGAGCTTCCTGCGCTGCCGCCAGTTCGGCGTGCTCGACTGGGCGCCGCCGCTGATCACCCATTGGGAGGTGCCCCAGGGCGGCCGCGCCACCCAGTATGTGGGTGAAAAGCGGATGGATGTCTTTGCCGAGCTGGCCAATGTCGAGGCGGAGCTGCTGACCCATGCCGGGGCCGGCAGGCTGCTGCCGGTGTTTGCCGGTTTCTGCGAGGACCTGTTCACCTGGATGCGCGGCCGGCTCTGCGATGGCGGCGGTGCCGGAGCGGAGCGCTGGCGGCGCAAATATGCCGCCGCGGCGGCGGCCTTCTGGGCGGCCAGCGAGGCGGAGCAGCCGCAGCAGGAGGATGAGGCGGCATGACCCGGATCAGCGCCATTATCACCGCCTACAACGTCGAGCCCTTCATCGCCACCGCGATGCAGTCGGTGATCGATGCGGGGTTCGACGATCTCGAGCTGATCGTGGTCGACGACGGCTCCAGCGATGCCACCCGGCAGATCGCGGATGCCATCGGCGCCGCGGCGCCGGCGGACCGGGTGGCCTATGTGCCGGTCTTCTTTGCCCAAAACACCATCGGCGGCGTGGCCTGTGCCGCCAATGCCGGGCTGGAGCGCGCCACCGGCGGTATCGTGGTCTTCGTGGACGGCGACGACTGGGTGCTGCCGCATAATCTGGCCGCCGCGGTGCAGAAGCTGCAGCAGACGGAGGCGGATTTCATCGTCTGCGGCTGCAAGGAATACTGGAACAGCAGCGGCAATTACACCAGCTACCCGGAAGCGCATCTGTGGGACCGGATGCGCCGGACCGGGGATCTGGAGGCGCGCCGGGAGCTGCTGCTGCAGATGGCGCCCTTCCCCTGGCGCAAGATCTACCGGCGCAGCTTTCTGGAGCGGCACACTCTCCGCTTCCCGGTGGGCGATTACTTCTTTGAGGACAACCCGTTCCACTGGGAAACCTCGGTGCGGGCGGCCAGCTTCTGCTTCTTCGAGCCGGTCACCCATGTGCACCGGATGGAGCGGGAAGGCCAGACCGTTGCCTCGATGGGGCTGAAGCCTTTGCAGATCTTCGAGCATGCGGCCACCATCCGCGCCATGCTGGAGCAGACGGGGCAGGCGGCGGCGCTGGAGGCGCGTTATTTCCACTGGCTGGCCGACCATGTGCTGTGGTGCGGCCGCCATGTGCCGCCGGAAGGGCTGAACCGGCTGTTCTCGCTGGCATCAGAAGCGCTGGCGGCGTTTCCCGAGGCGCTGTTCTGGGAGCGGCTGGCGGAGAAGCCGCGCGGCATGGCCGAGGTCCAGCAGCTCACGGCGGTGAAACTGGGCGACCGGATGGGGTTCCTCGGCGGGGCCCAGGCGATGCTGCAGGAGCGCGCCCTGGCCAGGCTGGCACCGCAGGAAGAGGACGGCTGACGGCGGCTCAGCGCACCAGCCATTCCCCGATGCCCGGCGCCGCGGTGCGCATCCGGATCCAGCGCGCGCCCGCCGGCTGGCCCTGGCGCAGGCGCAGCTTGCCCAAGAGCCCCACCAGCGCCCATTCCGGGCGCTGCGCGCGCGGCGCATAGACCCGTGAGGCGTCATAAGCGGGATTCTCCTGCGGCTTGCCTGCCGCATCCCGCAGCAGGGCGCCGTAGGGGTCGCGCAGCCAGCGCTGCTTCCATTCATCCATGTCGCCGTCGCCCACCACCGCCGGATTGGCGCTGATCACGCCGATTGGTGTTTCGCCGGCGGTTGCGGCGCGGATTTTCACGCCCTCCAGCACCACGGACAGGCCGCGGCGGTCTTCGCCACCGGGGTTGCCGTCAGCCCATTCGAACCACTCGGCATAATCGGCGCCGCCGCCGGACCAGGCGCCGGAGCAGCTGCCGTTGCCATCCGATCCCAGCCGGAAATCCGGGCTGGCGCCGCCATCACCGGCCAGCAGGTAGTCATCGCTGCTGCCCTGGATTTCCAGATGCGCCGCCGGGCTGGCGGTGCCGAACCCGGCGCGGCCCGCAGGGGTCAGCGCCAGC
Source organism: Leisingera sp. S132 (assembly GCF_025144465.1). Taxonomy (NCBI): domain Bacteria; kingdom Pseudomonadati; phylum Pseudomonadota; class Alphaproteobacteria; order Rhodobacterales; family Roseobacteraceae; genus Leisingera; species Leisingera sp. S132. The sequence goes on along the minus strand of NZ_CP083559.1, from coordinate 35,045 downwards.
GCGGTGCTCCAGCTGCTGCCGTCCGCCGACAGTTTCACCGAGAAGTCATCATTGCCCGCCAGACCCATCTCGGCGCGGCCGCTCCAGTCCGACTGGAACAGCAGCGCGGCGGTGTCGCCGCTGGCGGATTTGTTGATCTTCAGCTGATGGCCGGCGCCTGCGTGGCTCAGCAGGGTTGCCGGGCCGGAGACGGCCAGCGGGTTGGCGGCATCGGCCATGGTGCCGACCCCGAGACGGGCAAGGTTCTGGGTGCCGGCGGGCGGCAGGATCCAGGCGCTGCCGGTCCAGACCCTAAGCTCCTGTTCCGCAATGCCCCAGGCCCGCCAGCCGGGCAGGGGGGAGAGGAACATCCAGCCCTCGCCCTGCCAGACAGCGATGGCATGGGGGCGGCCGGCCCAGGCGCCCGCCGGGCTGGCGGCCAGCACATGGGTTTCGCCCAAGGCAGGGCTGACGGGGGGCGTCACCGCATCGAAGGCTTCGGCGCTGAGCTGCACCAGCGCATCCAGCATCTGCAGCGCCTCATTATGGGTCACGTGTTTCTGCGCCTGGCTCGGCATCAGGTAGGGCAGGGCGAGGATCGGCGAGGCCTGGGTCATCGGCGGGGCTCCGGGATGGGGAAACGGGATCGCCGCCCAGAGTGCCAGAGCCGCGTCAAGACGGCGCTAACGGGGCGTACGCTGCTTGCGCAACACCCCCGCGGAGGGCGCCGCCGGTCCCGCTCTGTTCCCGGCCCATTCCCCGCCTGTTCGCGCAATTGTTCTCAATCTCTAAACAATGTCCCCGGTTTTGCCAGATTTGCCGCCCGCTTTGCGCCGCCTGTGCCCGCCAGTTTCAGCCTCGGGTTCACCTCGGGTTCAGCGGCGCATGGGAGCGGCACGATGGCACTGGCATTCACGGGACGGTTCGGCACGGACGACATGATTTTCGGCACTGATCTGCGCGATCTGGAGATCACGGTGCAGAACGGCCAGGCCACGCTTTATGCGATCAGCGGCCTGAACGGCGGCATCAGCCGCTGGCAGCTGCCCGGCACCGGCGGAGTGCCGCAGCTGGCGGGCCAGCAGCTGCATGGCCAGGCGTCTTTGCGCACCGGCAATTTCGAGCTGGCGGAGATCGGCGGCGATGTGCGGCTGCTGCAGGAGGGGACCAGCGGCGGCGGTCTCAGCTATTATGCAGTGGGCAGCGGCGGCAGCCTGGGCAGCCAGCAGCAGCAGGCGCTGGCGGGCGCGGATGCGGGCGGGCTTGGCGCGGTGGCGGCGCTGCAGCTGGCGGATGGCTCTTCGGCGCTTTATGCGGTGGGGCTGGCGGGCGGCGCCTTGCAGGGCTGGCAGCTGGATGCGGATGGCGCGGTGCAGGCGCAGGCTGGCCTGGGCGGCGCCGCGCAGGCCTATCAGCTGAGCGCATCGGCGCTGCTGTCCACGGTGCAGACCGCGGAGGGGGCGGTGGTGCTGGCGGCTGATGCCGGGGGCTTGCGCGGCTACAGCGTGGATGCGGCGACCGGCGCGCTCACGCCCGGGGCGGTGCTGGGCGCGGGGCAGGGGCTGTCTGTCTCGGCCATCACCGCGCTGGAAAGCTTTGAAATGAATGGCCAGGCCTGGGCGCTGCTGGGCGCGGCGGGCAGCAGCTCGCTGACGCTGGTTCAGGTGGACGCGGCGGGCGGCCTGCAGTTCCGGACGCAGCTGCAGGACAGCATGATGACCCGCTTTGGCGGGGTGACGGCGGTGGAGGTTGTGCAGGCGGGGGAGCACCTGCTGGTGCTGGCGGCGGGCAATGACGGCGGCCTCAGCCTGTTCACCCTGACCCGGGGCGGGGAGCTGATCCATCTGGAGAGCCTGGAGCATATGCCCGGCCTGGGGCTGCAGAATGTCACCGCACTGGAGGCGGTGGTTGCGGGCGGCCAGCTGCAGGTCTTTGCGGCGTCGGGCGCGGAGGCGGGCATCAGCCGGTTCACCCTGCCGCTGGCAGAGCTGGGGATTGTGCGCCAGGCCGGGGCAGGCGATGCGCGGCTGGATGGCGGTGCTGCAAATGACGTGCTGGAGGGCGGCGCGGGGCGGGCGGATCTGTATGGCCATGCCGGCGATGACGTGCTGGTCTCGGGCGCGGGCGGCGGCGAGCTGAACGGTGGCGCAGGCGCCGATATCTTTGTCATTGCCCCGGTCTCTGACCCGGTGGCGGACGCGGTGACCGTGCGCGATTTCACCCCCGGTGAGGACCGTCTCGACCTGTCGCTGTTCGAGGGGCTTTACAGCCCGGCCCAGCTGGAGAGCCGCGGCCGCAGCTACGGGATCGACCTGGAGATCGGCGGCATGCGGATCGTGGTGGCGCAGGCGGGCGGCGGGCGGCTGGAGCTGGAGGATGTATTCGGTCCGGCGCTGCGGTTTGAATTCCCGCAGCAGCAGGAGCTGGGCGACACCCTGCCCGGCGGCGGCTTCTACGGCACTGCCGGAGATGATGCGCTGCAGGGCAGCGGCGGCGATGACGCGATCTCCGGGCTGGCGGGGAACGATACGCTGTCCGGGGGAACCGGGGCGGATACGATCTGGGGGAGCTGGGGCCACGATCAGCTGGGCGGCAGCTGGGGGGCGGACCGTTTGTGGGGCGGCGGCGGCCATGACCGCTTGTGGGGCGGCGGCGGCCACGACATGGCGGATGGCGGCCTGGGCAATGACAGCCTGTGGGGCGGGGACGGGAAGGACCGCCTGTGGGGCCGGGGCGGCGATGACCGGCTGGACGGCGGGTCCGGGGCGGACCGGCTGGCGGGCGGCAGCGGGGGGGACTGGCTGGGCGGCGGCAGCGGCGCCGACACGCTGCTGGGGGAAGACGGGCAGGACACGCTGGCAGGCGGGAATGAGGCGGATGTCCTGTGGGGCGGCAGCGGCGCGGATGTGATCTATGGCGGCGGCGGCGATGATCTGTGCGGCGGCGGCGCTGGCAATGACCGGATTTTCGGCGGTGCGGGCAATGACCGGCTCGGCGGCAGCGGCGGCGATGACCGGCTGACCGGCGGCTGGGGAGCGGATGCCTTTGTGTTTGCGGCCGGCCATGGCCGCGACACGGTCACCGATTTCGCATCGGGGGCGGATTGGATCGACCTGCGGGCCCTGCAGCTGAGCGGCGGCTTTGCAGCGCTGGATATCAGCGCGCAAGGCAGCGGCACGCTGATCGGCACCGGCAGCGGCACGGTGTTCCTGGAGGGGGTGCAGCCCGGCGGGCTGGCGGCGGATGATTTCCTGTTCTGAGACCGGCAGGGGCAGGCCGGCAGGGGCAGGCCGTCTGGCGCAGGGACCGCCGGATGCGGCCCCGGACCGCAGGCTCCGGACCGCAGGCCTGGGGTCAAAAGGGGAAGGCAGGACAGGCCGCCCGCCGGCAAGCAGACAGCCTTAGACTGGAAATGCCGGCCCAAGGGACACAAGCGCAGACCTGGTTTGCCCTTGGCCGGCAAACCGGGTTTGAGGCATTGGCTGCGGTCCGGGGGAGCTGTGCCGGCGGTCCGGATCCGCTGGCCGGCACCGGCCCCTGGACAGATGGAGACCCGTGGCCCGCGCCTTCGCCGGACCCGCACAGCCTGCTGCCGGAGCAAGCCGCGCGGGCGGGGGCAGGGCGCCGCTCAGGCGGTTACCCGCCTTGCGCCGCCGCTGCCCAGATCCTCATCCCATATGCGGAACCGGCCAAGGTGGCCGTTGAACACCGGCGCCAGCCCGATCCCGGCGGCGGCCAGATCCGGCAGCGCTGAAGGCGCAGGCAGGCCCGGGGCGGCCTCCCCCTGGGCCGACAGTTCCAGAACACCCGCCTGGTGCCGGGCTGCAAAACTGACCGGCACATCCAGCCCGGGCGCATAGGCTGCGGCCGGCCCGCTTGCGGTGCTGGCGGCACCGGACTGTTCGCTGAAAACCCGGATCTGCCCCGTTGCGGTGCCGCCGGTGTTCAGCTCCGCCCGCAGGACGGTGCCGGCACCGGCCTGCCAGTCGAAGAACCTGGCGGCTGCAGCGGACCCGGTGTCCGCAAAACGCAGGCGGCCATCGAAGGCGACAGAGACCGCATGCGGCATGCCCGCAGGCAGCGCCGGCGCGCGCAGGGCCAGTGTCTCTGCGGCGCGGGCGGCCGGGCTGCCTGCGGTGGGGATGAACGAGCCGGGAGTATACCCGGCGGTCACCTGGAAGGCGGTGCAGGCATGTGATCCCATGACCTGCGGCCCGGGAGAAGAGGCCAGCCCGTCATGGGCCGGGAACACCTGGAAGTCGGCAGAGGCGTCCAGCCCGGTCAGCAGCGACGGGTCATAGGTGAACCACACCAGCCAGAAGGACCCCATATCGATGGCCCCCCGCATGTGGTCGCCGTTTGACTGCACCACGAGCCCGTTGTTCCATTTATTTGTGATGGTCCCGGTGAGCGTGTCGAACGAGATGCCGCAGAACTGGTTCGACCCGACCGACAGGCGGGCGCTGAACAAGGAGGTTTGGGAGGGGTTCTTGCGCACCAGGCAGGAGGCGGTGTGAACGCCTGCGATTGCACCGATGCTTGCGGTGCAATAGGCAAAAGCCGTGCTGCCGCTGTCCGTCAGATCCCAGGCCGGAATCCCGGCAATGGTGCCGGAGGCCGCCACCGCCAGCTGATTGTTCTTGAGCCAGTATGCATTGGAAAAGTCATGGCTCTGCGCGATGATATTCACGGCGGCGGCATCCTCGAGGAGCACCCCTGCCGGCGCGCCGCCCGCATAAGCCTTCCGGCGCGCGGTGAAGGCCGGCGCGGCGCCGGAGGGGACATAGGTCTCGAACCCCGCCCCCAGGATGTTGTCCGGGTTGTCTGCCATGCCGCCGAGATCGGAGCGGTACGCCCACAATCTTGTCACGGTTCCGGACAGGGTCAGCGTCAGGGCGCCGGACCCTGCCGTCACAACGGCCGGGCTGCCCCCGGTTGCCACGCCCGCGGCGGCACCGGACAAGGCGGCGGAGCCGGAGCCCTCCATGGCAACCGTATAGCCGGCTGCGGCGGCGACGCTGATCGTCTGGCTGGCCGGGGTTTCGCTGTTCAGCACCAGGTTATGCGCGGCCCAAAGGCAGTCCCCCGCCGGGCCGGTGAAGGTGCGCGGGCCGGTGCCGCTGTAGGTGAAAACCTCGTCAAAGCGCCGCTCGGTGCCGGCCAGCACATAGCGGTCCTGCCGGAAGTCCAGGTCGGTCAGGGCGGCGGGCGGCGGCCAGCGCCCCTGCGCGGCCGCCCCGGTGAGTGAAAGGCCGGTGTTCAGCATCAGTACCACCCCGCGACGGTTGCGGTGGTGCCGGTTGCCTCGATCCCGGCAGCCGAGAAGGCAACCGTCTCGCCGGATGCGACCGGATAGACAATGACCGTCCCTGCCGCATCCCGGACGGCCAGATCGCCGCCGGAGAGAACCCGCAGAACGCGCGGGCGCACCGGCAGGTCGGTGCCATCCTGGGGGGTGATGGCGAAATGGGTTTCTGCCGGGCTTTCCAGCCCGCGGCGGTGGCTTGCGAACGGATCGGTTTGAGGCATGTGTGTACTCCAGAATGTGCAGACTTGCTGAGCCCTGCGTCCCGATTCCTCCGATGAGCAGCATGGTGGCCTATCCGGGTTAAAGCCGGCAAAACCGGGCGTGCGCCGGACCGGCGCCTGCCGCAACGCCTTGCCGGGCTTGCGGCGGCACCTGTCCCGTCTGGAACTCTGCCCGCCATCTGGTACTATGCGGAAAAGAGGCGGAGCAGGCAGGCAGGCGGCGGCGCGGCCTGGGAACAAGGACCTTTGACAGAAATGCGCTGTTCTTGACATGAGCAATCCTGAAGCGAATTTACAGCCGGGCTGGATGTTCAAGCCGGCATCCGTGCGCCTTTTCATTCTCCTTGCGGTGGTCATGGCCGAGGCCGTGGCCCTGCGTCTGCTCACCTTTGAGACCAGTCAGTTCGACTGCAGGAATGTGTCTGCATATGCGCTTTGCCGGAGCATGCGCGCGCTGCCCCTGTGCGTTCTCTTTATGGGCACAGCCGTTGTTCTGATGAGCCTGGCCCGTCCCCGGCTCTGGCAAAGCTATATGCGCCTGGCAGAGGCGGCCGCGGGCTGGCGGCTGGTTCCGGCCGCCATGCATCTGCTGGGGGCGGCGCTGGTGCTGGCGCCGCTTGTCTGGCTCCCGCTTCCGGACCTGGAGGCGCAGTTTCTCCGGGTGGTGCCGGTGTTCCTGTCCGGGGCGGTGCTTGCCTTTTCGGGCACCGCGCTCTGGCTTTTGCCGCTGCGCGCCTGGACGCAATGGTTCTCCGGCAATGGCGCCTTCCTGCCGCTTGCCGCCGCGGGCTTTTTCCTTCTCCCGCTTGTGGTGGAGGTCATTGGCCTGTTCTGGGGGGAAAACCGCGTCCTGACCTGGCTGACATTCCAGGGCGTGAGCTTTGCCTTTGACGTGATCGGGCTGGAAAGCTTCAGCATGCCCAGTGAGCTTATCATCGGCCTGGAGGGGTTCACGGTCTATATCGCGGCTGGCTGTTCCGGCGCAGAGGGGATGGCCCTGGTGATGGTTTTCATGGGGCTTTATGCGCTGGTGGCCCGCCAGACGCTGCGCATGGGGCCGTATTGGATGATGCTGTTTCCGGTTGCGGTCGCTTTGAGCTGGGTTTTGAACATCGTGCGGATTTCCGGTCTGATCTGGCTGGGCGCCAATGTCTCGCCGCAGCTGGCGGTGGACGGGTTTCATTCCTATGCCGGCTGGCTGGCGTTTTCGGTGCTGGCTCTGGGCATCCTGATGGCCGCCCATAACATGCCGCTGTTCCGCGCGGCGGCGCCGGCCGGCGCGCGCGCGCCGGGGACGGCCTGGGCGGCGGATCCGCTGTTTGCCAGGTTCGTGCCCTTCATCCTGTTCATGATGAGCGGCACGCTCACCCCGCTGTTCTGGGAAAATCCTGCCGATGGCTACCCGCTGCGGGTGGCCTTCATGGTGCTGGGGCTGGGGCTGTTCCGGCCTGCGCTGAAGGCCTTCCGCTGGCGGGCGGGCCCGGCTGACTGGGCCACGGGCTGCGCGGTGGCGGCGCTGTGGCTCTGGACCGCCCCGGAGGCCGCCGCCGCCGCCTCTGCTGCCGGGGCGCCGGATCCGGTCTGGATCCTCTGCCGCCTGCTGGGCACGGTGCTGCTGGTGCCGGTGATCGAGGAGCTGTTCTTCCGCGCCTATGTGCTGGAGCGCATCGCGGGCCGCCCCGGCGCGGCGCCCTGGCGGGTCCTGGCGGGGCTGGCGGTGAGCAGCCTGCTGTTTGCCGCGCTGCATGACCGCTGGCTGGCCGGTGCCCTGGCGGGGCTGGCGTTCGGGCTGCTGTACCTGCGGACCCGCCATCCTGGCGGCGCGGTTCAGGCGCATATGCTGGCCAATGCGCTGATTGCGGCGGCGGCGGTTGCTTCCGGTGATTTCGGGCTGATCTGAGCGGGTTCGGCTTGGGTTTGGCGGGGCTGCGTTAAGATCCCTTAAAATTTGCCTAACATGCGGGCTAAAGTGTTGATAATGTACTAACTTTTGCCACATCCGCACCCCGGCCCGCCCGCAGGGGGTGTCTATCCAGTCTCCAACGCCCGTGTTTGCCTTGGAGATCTGACCATGCCGGCCCTTGCCCCCCTGTCCCGCGCCCGTTCCGCCCTTCGCCTGGCCGCCTGTCGCCTGGCCGCTCGGGCGGCCGCCGCCTGCGGCCTGGCGCTGATGCTGCAGCCGTCTGCGGCGGCGGCCCAGCAGACCTATGTGGTGGGCAGCGACCGCGGCGGCTACCTGCATGACCGGCTGATCGAGCTCAGCAACCTGCAGAAGCACGGGGTGCGGGTCGAGATCCGCGGCAAGGTCTGCTATTCCACCTGCACCATGTTCCTGGGCCTGCCGGGGGCCTGTGTCGATCCGGCCACCACCTTCGGCTTCCACGGCCCCTCGCGCGGGGGGCGGCGCCTGACCCAGGAGAAGTTCGACTATTTCAGCCGGGTGATGGCGCAGTATTACCCGGCGCCGCTGCAGTCCTGGTTCATGGCGGAGGGGCGCAACCGGATTTCCGGGGTGCACAAGATCAAGGGCAGCGAGATCATCCGCATGGGGGTGCCCGCCTGCAGCCGCGCCTGAGCGGGCCGCCTTGCCCCGCAGCGGGCGGGGGGCTATCACCCTGAGACAGTCCTTGCCCCGGCGCGCGGCCCTGCGCCGGGATTTTGCTGCATCCGGGGCCGCCGGGAGGCCTGGCATCCGTGCTGTCATCCTTGTTCAACAGTCTCTGGCCGGCGGCCCGGTTTGACGACCCGGCGCCGGGGGCGCCGCTGTGCGTGATCGGCGATGTGCATGGCTGCCTGGAGCTGCTGGAGGCGATGCTGGCCAAGGTGCCGCCGGGCCACCGGACCGTGCTGGCGGGCGACTATATCGACCGGGGCGAGCAGAGCGCGGGGGTGCTGCGCTATCTGAGCGGCCGGGCGGATCTGACCTGCCTGATGGGCAATCACGAGGCGATGCTGCTGGCGTTCCTGGAGGATCCGGCCCGCGCGGGCGGGCGCTGGATCCGCAATGGCGGGCTGCAGACGCTGGCGTCCTTCGGGGTCCGCGGGGTGCGGCCGCAGATGACGGCGGAGGAGCTGCGCGGCTGCCGCGATGACCTGCGCGGCCGGATGGGGGATGCGCTGATTGCCTGGCTGGCCGGGCTTCCGGCCTCGCTGCGGACGGGCACTGTGCTGGTGGCGCATGCCGGCGCGGATCCGGGCGCGGCCCCGGAGGCGCAGCCGCAGGACGTGCTGCTGTGGGGGCATCCGGCGTTTTTGCGCCGGCCGCGCCGGGACGGGATCTGGGTGGTGCACGGGCACACCATCGTTGCGGCGCCCGCGGCGGCGCAGGGCCGGATTGCCATCGATACCGGCGCCTATGCCGGCGGGGCGCTGTCCGCGGTCTGCCTGGACGGCAGCGCGCCGCGGTTCCTGCAGGTGCGCAGTTAGGGTCTGATTCCAGGGGGCGGCAGGCGGGCGGCGGTGCAGCCCGGACACAGATGGCCGCCAAGGCCGGGGCTGCCCGGTGGCGGAAATTGCGCAATTTTCGGAAAAGTGTTAACGGTCTTCAAAAGGAAACATATCCCGATCTGGTGAGGCCGGAGCAATGAAAACCTTTCTGACTGCTGCAGGTGCCGTCTGTGCGGTGCACTGCATGACCCTGACAGCTGCGTTTGCCATGGGCAACGGCCACGGGCACGGCATTGGCAACGGTGGCGGCAATGGCAACGCTGGCGGCAATGGCTGGGGCAACGGCGTCGGCAATCCGCATGGGGTGCCGGAGATTGATGCGGGCGCCGGCCTGCTGGCGCTGGCGGCGGTGGGCGCGGCGCTGGTGCTGGCCTGGGAAGCGGACCGCCGGAGCCGGGCTTGACCGCTGCCGCGATCCGGCTGCGGCGGCATACCGCCGCCGGATTTCAAAACTATAGAAATTGCCACTTAAATTTGTTGCAATTTGGATGTATTGAGAACCTGCCCGTACCGTTTTGCGTGTGGGTTTTGGTTGAATCAATTTACATTCAGGGTGTTTGACGATGCAGGATTTTGCACTGGCTGCGTATTCCGCAGAAGGCTCTGCTGATCACCATCTGCCCGTGCAGGTCCCGGCCGGTCTTTACGCCAAGGCGGGAAAGCGGCTCTTCGATATCGGTTTTGCGCTGCTGCTGCTGCCGGTTCTGGTGCCTGTGATCCTGTTGCTGTGGGGGCTGGTGCGCCGCGATGGCGGCCCCGGCTTTTTCGGCCACACCCGGGTCGGGCGGGACGGCAAGCCGTTCAAGTGCTGGAAGGTGCGCAGCATGGTGGCGGATGCCGAAGCCCGGCTGCAGGCGCATCTGGACGCCGATCCCGCAGCCGCAGCCGAATGGGAGCGCGATCACAAGCTGGCCAAGGATCCGCGCATCAGCCGCCTGGGCCATGTCCTGCGCAAGACCAGCCTGGATGAGCTGCCGCAGATCTGGAATGTGCTGAAGGGCGAGATGAGTTTTGTCGGCCCGCGCCCCATCGTCACCAAGGAACTGGCCAAATACGGCAGCAGCGCCAGCGCCTATCTGGCCCAGAAGCCCGGCATCACCGGATTGTGGCAGGTCTCGGGGCGCAACGATGTCAGCTATCAGGAACGGGTGGCGCTGGACGTCGCCTATCTCCGCCGCCGCAGCTTCCCGGCCGATCTCAAAATCATCGCCAGAACCGGCCTCGCCGTGCTGGGCGCAACAGGCCGCTGAACCGCGGCGCGCTTTCTTCTTGCAGCCGCCGCGTGTATGCGGGGGCAACGCGCCCTTGCGGCACGCTCTGATCATTATGGTATGCGGGTATTCATGAAACAATCGCCTTTGAACGAGACATCCTTTCCGGTGCCGCGCCAGGCTGCTGCGGAAGCGCCGGAAGAGGATGTCATTGATCTTGGGGCTCTGTTTGCCACCCTGTGGCGCGGCAAGTGGATCATGGCTCTGGCCACTCTGGCCGCCATATTCATAGGCGGCATTTATGCCTATGTTGCCGCGGTGCCGCTTTATACCTCCAGCGCCGTGGTGATGCTGGAGACCAAGCAGCAAAGCGTGGTGGACCTGCAAAGCGTCGTCAGCGGTTTGTCGGGCGACTATGCCGAGGTCAACTCCGAGCTGGAGGTGCTGCAATCCCGCGGGCTGATGACCAAGGTTGCCGATAAGCTCGCCCTGATGGAGGATCCGGAGTTCAACGGGGCGCTGGTGGAGCCTTCCGCCCTGGGGGGGCTGGTCCGGGCGGTGAAATCGGGGATCAAATCGCTGCTGGGCCTGCAGCGCCCGGCGGCACCGATGCCCCCGGAGCTGGCCGAACAGCTGATCCGGGACAGTGTGGTCTCCACCCTGCTGGACAAGGTGTCGGTGCGCAACGTTCCCAGCACGCTGGTGTTCCAGGTGGCCGTGGAGACCGAATCCGCCCTCAAATCGGCGCTGATCGCCGATACCATCGTCGATCTCTACATCCTCAACCAGATCGAGGTGAAATTCGAGGCCACTGAACAGGCGACAACCTGGCTGACCGGCCGGGTGGCCGAGCTGAAGGCGGAGCTGGAAACCGCGGAGGCCAGGGCCAGTGAATTCAATGCCGGCACCGCGCTGATCTCAGCAGAGGCGCTGCAGGCGCAGGAGGTGCAGCTGAAGGACCTGCGCGAGCGCATTTCCCTGGCAAGATCCGCCGCGGAGACGGCGCAGGCGCGTTATGACGGGCTGCGCGGCGCAGAGACCCGTGCGGCGCAGGCGGAAATCAGCCAGAACCGGCAGCTGCAGCGGCTGCTGGCGCAGGCGGATACCGCTGCCGGCGGAGACGCTTTTGACACCGCGTTCCAGCGGCTGCTGGCGCGGGCCGCGCTGGATGCCCGCCGCGCGGGCCAGCAGCTGCAGACGCTGGTGCAGTCGGAGGCGGAGCTCTCCAGCCAGCTGGCCCGGCAGGGCGAAGACCTGATCACCCTGCAGCAGCTCAGCCGCGAAGCGGAAGCGGTGCGGCTGCTCTATGAGTATTTCCTGACCCGCCTCAAGGAGACCTCGGCGCAGGAGGGCATCCAGAAGGCCGACAGCCGCCTGCTGTCGCGGGCGGTGATCCCGCTGTTCCCCTCTGCCCCGCGCAAGTCGCTGATCCTGGCGATGAGCGGCATCCTGGGGCTGATGCTGGGGGCGGGTGCGGTGCTGCTGCTGGAGGCGCGGCGCAAGGGCTACCGCTCGGCCAAGGAGCTGGAGCGCAAGACCGGCTACAGCGTGCTGGGGCAGATCCCGGTGTTCCCGGCATCAGGCCGCCGCAAGGTGCTGGAATACCTGGCCGAGAAACCCTCTTCCGCGACCGCGGAGGCGGTGCGCAACCTGCGCACCTCGCTGATGCTGTCCAATGTGGACCAGCCGCCGCAGGTGGTGGTGATGACCTCCTCGCTGCCCGGCGAAGGCAAGACCACCAACGCGCTGGCGCTGGCGCAGAACTTCACCGGCATCGGCAAGAAGGTGCTGCTGGTCGAAGGCGACATCCGGCGCCGGACCCTGACCGCGCAGCTCAGCAATGTGCCGCCGCAGGGCATTGTCTCGGTGCTGGCAGGCGATGCCCCGGCCGAAGCGGCGATTTTCCAGGACCCGCTTTTGGGCTGCGACATCCTGGCGGGGGAAAAAACCTCGGCCAATGCAGCTGACCTGTTTGCCTCGGGGCGGTTCAGGGACTTCCTGCAGGAGATGCGGCAACGCTATGACATCATTCTGATCGACACGCCGCCGGTGCTGATCGTGTCCGACGCCCGGCTGATCGCGCGCAATGCGGATGCGGTGCTGCTGGCGGTGAAATGGGATGACACCGCCGGGCAGGACGTGGAGGAAACCCTGCGGCTGTTCCACACCGACAACCAGCGCCTGACCGGGATGATCCTGGGCCAGATCAACACCCGAAGGATGAAGCAGTACGGCTACAGCTACGGTGATTACGGCTCGAAATACTACGTCAGCTGAGGCGGCAGCCCCGGGGGCCTGCCTTGCAGACACGGCGCGCCCCCAAGGGGCGCGCCGGTCTTGTGAGCCGGGGCCGGGACCGGATCAGTTGGTGCTGACGGTGCTGGTGGTGGAGGGGGTCGAGCCGCCGCCCGCGGCGGCCGCAAGGCCGGCCGCAGCCGCGGCGGCGCCCAGGGCGGGGGCAATCAGCGGCACAAAGCCGGTGACGCCTTCCGCTTCCGCTGCGGCGGCGGCTTCGCCGGCGTCCACCACAGCGCCGATGCAGCTGTCGTCATCATTGGTCTGGTTTTCTTCACAGTTGTCCTGGCTGGCCGTCTGGGCGGCAACGCCGGTTGCAGACAGGGCCAGTGCCAGAAGGGTAATCCGGATCATCGTCAATCTCCTAAACCTATTCGCGGCCAAGCTATCATGCCCGGCTGCTCCTGAGAATGCGGCAGCGCCGCAAAGTTGCCGCGCTGTGCCAAAAAACAGCATTTTCCGCTGCGGTGCCGGACCCGGGCAGCGGCCGGGAGCGGCCGCCGCCGCGCCAGCGGCCTTTTCGCGCAGGCAAGGGTTGCGCTGCCGCGCCAAACAGGGAAAGAGACAGGCAGATTCGCCACAGAAAAGAGACATTTCAGGCCTTTTCGCCTGGCCCCGGGACAGCCTGCCGGAAAACGGATAAGGGAACACCGGGGCAAGTGATTTTAAAAGTGTTATGAGACAACGGATACTTCAGGGGCGGCATTTGCTGCTGGCAGCGCTGGTGCTGACGGCCCCCGCAGCCGTGAAGGCGCAGACCACCTCGAACTACGGCACACCGGGGCTGATCGAAACGCCGTCGGCCGAGATGTATCCCGACGGCACCCTGGCCTTTACCAGCGGGATGCTGGACCGGACCCTGCGGGCCACCATGACCTTCCAGATGCTGCCCTGGGTGCATGGCAGTTTCCGCTACGCGGTGATCGAGGGGTTCGACGGGCAGATCGGCGACCGTTTCGACCGCAGTTTCGATCTCCACTTCCTGCTGCGCGAGGAAAGCCGCACCGCCCCGGCCCTGGCCCTGGGGCTGCGCGACTTCGGCGGCACCGGGATTTACGCCTCGGAATACCTGGCCGCCACCAAGACTTTCCGGGAGCGGCTGAAACTCTCCGGCGGCATCGGCTGGGGCAGGATGGCGGGGCGGGGCAGTTTCTCAAACCCGCTGGGGGGGCTGTCGGACCGCTTCAAAACCCGTCCGGATGCCAGCGCAGGCGGCATTTCGACCACCGGCCAGCTTGATTTCGGCAATTGGTTCCGCGGCGATGCGGCGCTGTTCGGCGGTGTCAGCTGGGCCTGGAACGACCAGCTGACCCTGCTCGCGGAATATTCGCCGGACCTGTATTCCCAGGAACGGGACCGGATCGGTTTCGAGGCCGCAAGCCCGTTCAATTTCGGCGCCCGGTACCGGTTCGAAAACGGCACCCAGCTGACCGCCTCCTACATGTACGGCACCACGTTCGGGCTCAGCTACAGCTATTTCATCGACCCGCGCCAGAGCGTGGCGCCGGGCGGGCAGGGGGCGGCGGCGCCGCCCTTGCTGCCGGCCGGCCGGGTGGCGCTGGCCAGCTGGAACCTGCCGGACGATCCCGCCGCCCCGGCCCGCCGCCAGCAGGTTCTGGCGCAAAAGCTGCAGCAGGAGGGGCTGCGGCTGGTCTATCTGGAAACCGATGGGGACAGCCTGCGCATCGGGGTGGAAAACAGCCGCTACGGCCAGGCCGCCCAGGCCATCGGCCGCACCGCCCGGGTGCTGGCCAACACCCAGCCGGCCCAGGTGCAGGGCTTTGACATTGCGCTGATGGCAGGCGGGGTGCCGCTCAGCTCCGTGCGGATTGCCCGCAATGATCTTTATGAGCTGGAGCATGACCTGGACGGCGCCTGGCGCAGCTTTGCCCGCGCCGAAGTCTCCGACAGCATCTCCCTGGTCAAGGGCGGCTTCACAAGGGATGCCTATCCGCATTTCAGCTACCGCTTCGGTCCCTATCTGCAGGCGTCCTTCTTCGACCCGGATGCCCCCTTCCGCTATGAGATCGGCGCCCAGCTGGGGCTGGATTACACGCTGTCGCCGGGGCTGAGCCTGTCCGCGGGGCTGCGCCAGCCCGCGGCCGGCAACCTGGACGACAGCCAGCGCCGGTCCAACTCGGTGATCCAGCGGGTGCGTTCCGACTGGGGGCTTTATGCGCAGCAGTCCGATCTGCGCATCGAGCATCTGACCGCGGAATATATCTGGCGGCCCGGCGAAAATCTCTATGCCCGCGCCACGCTGGGCTATCTGGAAACCATGTATGGCGGGCTGTCGGGGGAGATCCTGTGGTTCCCGGCCAACAGCCGCCTGGCCCTGGGGGCAGAGCTGAACTATGTGCGCCAGCGCGATTTCGACGTGCTGTTCGGTTTCCAGGATTACGCAACGGCCACCGGCCATGTCTCGGCCTATTACGACCTGCCGGGAGAGTATCACGCCCAGGTGGACGCAGGCCGTTACCTGGCCGGCGATTACGGCGCCACGCTCACGCTGGACCGGGAATTTGCCAATGGTTTCAAGGTCGGTGCCTTTTTCACCCTGACCACGGTGAGCTTCGATGACTTCGGCGAAGGCTCCTTTGACAAGGGGATCCGGCTGGAGATCCCGGTGTCCTGGCTGACCGGCCGCCCGTCGCGCGACCGGCTGGCCCAGGTGATCCGCCCGGTGCTGCGCGATGGCGGCGCCCGGCTCAACGTGCGCAACCGGCTTTACGGGGTCACCCGCGAGGCGCGCGCGCAGCAGCTGGTCAAGGGCTGGGGGAGGTTCATGCGATGAAACGCCTGTGGCCTGCGCTGTCCGCCCTGCTGCTGTCCGCCCTGCTGCTGCTGTCCTGCGGCGAGGCAAAAGACGATCTCGACCTGCTGCGCGGCGCGCTGCAGCCCGATGCGCCCCGGTTCCATCCGCGCGCCTCGGCGCTGGCCTCTGTCCGGCCGATCCCGCCGCGGCTGGAGGTGGGGTTTCCGACCCGCGGCCTGAGCGGTGTCATGCTCTTGGAAACCGAACGTGCGGGGGTGCAGACCTGGCTCACCGCCGATGGCGCCACCATCACCCTGGAGCAGGGCTTCCTGACGTCGGCCAAGGGGTTCGGCTCCGGCCTGGCGGCGTCGGATGTGCGCCAGAGCGCGGATCTGGTGCTGGCCGCCCGGGAGGGCACCGCGGAGCGGTTTCACAGCTTCCTCAACGGCAACGACCAGATCGGGCTGCATGCCTACAGATGCGGCATCACGCGCCTGGGGGCGGACAGCATCTTCCTGCGCGGCGTGCCGGTTCCAGTGCAGAAGCTGGAGGAGCGCTGCCACGGGCTGGCGGAAAGCTTCACAAATACCTATTGGATACGGCAGGGGGCAGTGCTGCAGTCTTCGCAGTGGACCGGCAGCTTCCTGGGCAACCTTTTCATGAAAAGGGTGCCGGATGAGAATTGAATGTAAGTTGATTGGAGGACGCATCGTGCGCCGCATTTCCCTTGCCCTCAGCGCCCTGGCCCTGGCCGGACTGGCCTCCGGCTGCTCGGCCATCTACCGCAGCCCTGCCGTCAAGGCCGGGGTGTCGGAGGCCGGCAAGGTCCGGGTGGTGGCAATGACGCCGGAGACGGTGCTGGTTGCCAACCGCGCCGCCTATCAGCCGAAGACCCTGCCGGCGGTCTTCGGGATCTCTGCGGGCTCCGGGGCCGGCGCCAGCCCGCGCGGCCTGGGCGCGCTGCCTGATGCGCCGTCCTCCCAGGACGGCAGCCGCCAGGGGCTGCGGCTGGACCCGCCGCCCAGCGTTGACCCCGGCCCCTATACCATCGGCACCGGCGATGTGGTGACGCTGTCCACCCCCTCGACGCAGGGCACGGTTGCCGAACTTTCGGGCCTGCTGGCGGCGCAGAACAGCCGCAACGGCTATACCGTGCAGGATGACGGCGCGATCAATATCCCGGATGTGGGGCGGGTGCGCATTGAGGGGCTCACCGTGGATGAGGCCGAGGCGCTGCTGTTCCAGCGGCTGGTGGAAAGCCAGATCGACCCGACCTTCAGCCTGGAGGTGTCGGAGTTCAATTCCCGCCGGGTGTCGGTGGGCGGTGCCGTCGGCACGCCCGGCGTCTACCCGATCACCCTGACGCCGCTCACCCTGGGCGAGGCGCTGGCGGCAGCGGGATCGGTCTCGGTGGCGGATATCGACACCAGCTCGGTGCGGATCTACCGCGATGGCGCCATGTACCAGATCCCGCTGGAGGATCTCTATGCCCGCTCCGCGCTGCAGCGCCTGACCCTGCTGGCGGATGACTCGGTGTTTGTGGATACCGATTACGACCTCGATCGCGCCGAACGTTATTTTGCCCAGCAGATCCAGCTGCAGCAGACCACGATTAGCGGCCGCCGCGCCGCTGTTGAAGAGCTGACGGCTGCGCTCAACCTGCGCCGCGCCGACCTGGAAGAGCGCCGCGGGAATTTCACCCAGGCGGTGGAACTGGACGCGGTGGAGCGGGATTACGTCTATCTCAGCGGCGAGGTCCGCACCCAGGGCCGCTACACGCTGCCGTTCGGGCGCAAGGCAACGCTGGCGGATGCGCTGTTCGACACCGGCGGCGGCATCGCCAAGGAGACCGGCGACGCATCAGAGGTCTATGTGCTGCGCGCCTCACAGGACATCCGCGAATTCGGCGCGGTGACCGCCTGGCACCTGGATGTGCGCAATGCCGCGCATCTGCCGCTGGCGGCCCGTTTCGAGCTGCGCCCCGATGACATCGTGTTTGTGGCGGAAAACCCGGTGACCCGCTGGGGCCGCACCATCGACCAGATCACCCCGTCGCTGATCACCGCGCCGGTGAACGCGCTGGCGGATTGAGGATAAGGCAGGGGCGCTGGACGATCCCGCGGAAGGTGAGGCTGAAATGAGCAAGGCAGTACCCGGCCGCGGCGGCCTGAAGAGCGTGATCGTCGCCTATGATTTTGCCCATATCAACGGCGGTCAGGCCAAGGTGGCCATCGAAAGCGCGCTGCTGCTTGCCGCCACGGGCCTGGATGTGACCTATTTCGCCGCGGCCGGGCCGGCCGACGCGCGGCTGGAAGAGCACGGGATCCGTGTCGTGCTTCTGGATCAGAAGGATATCCTGTCCGACCCCAGCCGTCTGAAGGCGGCGGCGCGCGGGATCTGGAACACCCGTGCGCGGCGGGAACTGGCGGCGCTGGCACAGGAGTTTGATCCGGCCTCGGCCGTCCTTCACTGCCATGGCTATGCCAAGGCGCTCTCTCCTTCCATCGGGCCGGAGCTGGCCGGCGGCGCGCTGGCCGCCGTCTACACGATGCACGAGTACTTCCTGGCCTGTCCGAACGGGGGGTTCTATGATTTCAAGAAGCATGAGATCTGCACCAGAAAGGCGCTGAGCGCCGGCTGCCTCAGGACCAATTGCGATGTGCGCCACCCGGCGCACAAGGCCTGGCGGGCCGTCCGGCAGGCGGTCACGCGGGGGCCGGGGCAGCTGCCGTCGGGCCTGCGCGACATCATCTATATCTCGGACCTCCAGCGCAAGGTGATGGCCCCCTATCTGCCCGGCGGCGCCCGGATGCATTATGTGCCCAATCCCGTGGTCTTTCCGGATATGCCGGCGGCGCCGGCGCAGGATCAGGACATCTTTCTGTTCATCGGCCGGATGTCGCCGGAAAAGGGCGCCCGGATCTTTGCCGAGGCGGCGAAGCTGGCCGGGGTCAGGGCGGTCTTTGTCGGCGACGGGCCGGACGCGGAGCATGTGCGCAGGATCAATCCCGCGGCAGAGATCACCGGCTGGGCATCGCCGGCAGAGGTCGAGGCGTGGATTGCGCGCTCCCGCGCCCTGGTGTTTCCCAGCCTGTGGTATGAAACCTTCGGTTTGACACCGGCCGAAGCCCTGGGGCAGGGCCGCCCGGTCATCACCGGCGCCTGGTCGGCGGCAGCGGAATTTGTTCAGGACGGTGTCAACGGCATCCTCTGCCGCGATGCCTCGCCCGCCGCCCTGGCCGAAGCCATCGGCAAACTGGCCGCGGTGCCCGGTTTCGACCCGGCGCCGCTGCGGGACTTCGTCTCGCCGGAGCGGCATGTGGCGCGGCTGCTGGAGATCTACGGGACAGCGCTGGCCGGGCATCAGGCCTGAATCCGGCTGTTTGCCCCGGCGCGGGCTTGAATCAGGCGGTGCCGGGCGTGGCTTGAAGGCGCGGTGTGCCATGCGCCAGAAGGCAGAGAACCCAGAGCGGCAATACCGTCATGAAGATTTGCTGCGGCAATCCCATCGATATCCCGCCGCCCGCTATCAGAAGCGGCAGCATCACCCCCATGACCGTGTTCCAAGGGCTGGATTTGTCGCGGTAATGCGCATCAAAAACCGCCAGCAGGAAGCCGGACAGAATGGCCCCCAGAATGATGCCGAGCGATCCGAAATTGATGTACCAGGCCCCGGGCAAGGCCGGGGGCCAGCCATTGATGGTGTGGGGTTCATAAACCTGCCGCAGCCACCCGCCGATATGGAAGGTCTCTTTGGAAGGGAAAAGGGCTCTGGGCACCCAGCTCAGCAATCCGTTCAGAAAATCCGCGCCGTGGCGGAAATCAAACAGGCTGCCGGCATCCCGGATTGCCAGCAGCATTGCGTCGAATTCCTGGAAATGCAGCGATAGGGAGATCTCCTGCCAGAACGGCATGCCGCCCGACAGGTCGCGGCCGACATTTTCGCTGAACAGAGCGGTTCTCAGCATTCTGAGCCCTTGCAGGGCAGCAACCGAGCAGAGGCCGAGTACGGCTGCCCGCACTGGCGAAAGGCGCCGGACGTGATAGTGCCAGGAAAAGGCCAGCCCGATCAGAATGAGCGCGATGTTGTACCTGTTGCCCCACAGGAAGTTGGTGGCCAGGCCAAGCAGCAGCGCCGCCGCTGAAAGCCAGAACAGCCCGCCCGGTCTGCGGCCCGGTCTGCGGCCCGGTCTGCGGCCCTGTGCACGGCCCTGTGCACGGCCGGTGCCGCGCGGGCGGGCAAAGGAAATCAGCGCGATCATGACCAGCAGCAGGCCAAGTGTTCCGATATGGCGGAGCATGTAGGCCCCGGCGAAATCCTTGGACACCTTCACCGCAAACTGAAAGGCGGCAAAACCGCCGGACACCGCCACCAGGTAAAAGGTGATCCCGGCAGAAACAGCGATCAGCGCGCCGCCCCAGAACAGCAGCACGCCAGGCCGCAAGGCGCGGCTGCCTCTGGGAAACAGCCCTTTTCCGGGCACCCCTGCGGAGGTCCAGAAGGCGAAGGACAGCGTCAGCACCAGGATCCAGATGCAGGAGACCGCGGATCCCAGGGCAAATGTGCCAGGCTCTTGCCCGGCAAACCAGGCAGATGGAATCGGGCTGCTGAGGCCAAACAGCACGATGGGCGGGCGCGCAATCATCGAGACGAAGACCGCGATGACCGTTGCGAACAGCGCCCCGCTCCGCAGCCGCACGGTCAGGCCTGCCATCGCAAGCCATGCAGCAAAGCTCATCATCCAGGCGGCCCAAGCCAAGATGTAATCGCTGCCCATAGTGCTTCTCCTCAAAGCTGTCCGGAACGCTGTGATGCTGTTGCCGCCCGGGGCCGGTTCAGTCCCGCCGTTGCGGCCCCAACCGAGTGTTAGAGCATATCCGGCTTGATCTCATCCTGTTTCTGGCCGGGCTGGAAGGCGCGGAAACTCCGGCATTCAGGCCGCGCCGGGTGTGCCGAACGGTTCCCTGCGCAGCGCCAGCCACAGCAGGCCGGAGTGCATCAGGAAACTGGCGGACATGCCGGCCGCGATGCCGGTGAGCCCGCCGGCCCAGCCGCCGGCCGCGCACAGCAGGGCCATCAGGCACAGCATCGCGGCCCGCACTTGCAGGTTGCGGCCAAAACGCCGCGCGGCCAGCAGCGCGCCCTGCAGGACCAGAACACTGGCCCGCAGGCCGGCGCCGAACACGGCAATCGTCAGCACCAGGCCCAGCCCGGCAAAGTCCGGCCCGAAAACCGCCGTCAGAATCCAGTCCCCCCAAAGGGCGGCCGCTGCGGTGGCGGCCAGCGCCATCATCCAGACCGCCGCCAGGAGCTTGTGCAAAGTCCGGAAGAACCCGGTCCGGTTGCCCTCCTGTGCCTGGCGCGCAAAGGTTGCGGTCAGGGAGTGGCTGGCGGCCATCGCCACGGTGGTCATCGCCTGCATGGCATAGAGCACCACGGTCAGCTGGCCCAGGGCGGCGATCCCGATCAGCCGTTCGGCCGCATAGCGCGGCATGTTGCCCTGCAGGGCCGACAGCAGCCCGTTCATCCCCAGCGGCAGGGAGCGGCGGAACAGGTCCAGCATGCGCGCGCGCCGGGGCGGTCCCCAGTCTCCCAGCCGCTGCGCGGTGCGGATGGCCGCGGGCAGGTCGAAACACAAAAGCATCCCGGCCCAGACCAGGCAGAGCGACAGAAAGCCGGCGGCGGCGTTCCGCGTCAGGGCCATGACCGCACCAAACAGTACCATGCTGAGCGTGCCGCGCAGGATCTGCGACCGGGCAACGCGCGTCATCCGGTGCTCCTTCTGGAACATGCCGTAGCAAAGCTCGCTGAAGGTTTCCGCCAGTTTGGCAAGCCCGAACAGCAGCAGGACCGGGCGGGCTGCCGGGTCGAACACCGTCAGTGCCAGCCCGGCCAGGACCAGATAGGCCAGCGCCATCGTGCCCGCGAGCAGCAGAAGGAATTCACTGAAGCGGTAGCGCTGCGCGGAATCCGAGGCCAGATTGACCCGCAGATCCAGCCGCATCAGCCAGTAGACCGGAATGATGATGGCGCTGGCGAGGCCAAAGTAGCCAACGGTTTCAACGCTTGAAAAACGCGCCAGCGCGACCAGGAGCACGAATTGAGTGGCCACGTAGGCGGCCTGGCCGAGCAGGCCCCAGCTCACCAGGCTGCGGCTTCTGCCTGCGCCGCCGGAGGCCTGCGTCATGCCGCTGCCTGCGGCCCGAAAGCCGCATTCCACACTGCGAGATCGGGGGCGCAGAGCGCCTCGATCTGCGCCCGCAGCTCCGGGCTGTCCAGCTCGCTCTTGCGGCGGGCCTGCGGTTTGCCCTTGTTTTCGTGGCCGATGCGTATGCGCACGCCCAGTTCCCGCCTGAGATCCTGCTCGAAGAGATCCAGCCGGTCCAGGCGGCCGATCACCTGGAAGTGCGCCAGGTTGGCGATGGCGGCGGCCACCGCGTCATCGGAATACGGCGGGATCTCCTTGGGCAGGCCGCAGAAATATTCCGCGTAGGTGGCGCCGATGCGGCGGGCGCGCTCGGTTTTGAGAAAGGCCGGGAAGTCCTCTTCGATCCGTGCGTGGGCTTCCGGCTTGCCGTGGCTCCAGTGGTAATGCGACACGAAACGCTCCACCGGGTCCCTGAGAATGGTGACGAACTTGTAGCTGCCGCCGAACCGGGCGCGGGCATGTTCGGAAAACCGCACATGCAGCGAGATTCCCCTGACCCCTTCGTACAGATGGTAGAGCAGCATCTGCTCGCGCAGGTCCAGCACGTCGATCAGCATCTGCTCCCGGTCGCTGCGGCCGGTGAAGGCTTCAAAGGCGCGGTAGCTCGATTCCGGTGTGACCGTGGCCTGGCTGAGGATGTAGCGCTTGCGCAGGGCGCGCCCTACGGATGTCCCGCCGCATTTCGGCACGTGGTGAAACACAAACTTCTGCGGCAGCAGGCGCTGGCTGGCGATCGCCCGCAGCGCCTTTGCCTGATCAACAATGCCCATGGCGTTTCCATTCCTGCATATCCGTTCACACCGGCCAGCTGCGCAGGTCCAGGCCGAACCGGCCGGCCAGGCGGCGGTTGCTGCCGGCAAATTCCTGCCCCAGGCTGGCGATAAGCTGCTTGTCGCCGTCTTGCGGCCCGCGCCGCTTCTGCGTGTTCAGCCGGCGGTAGATGCCGCGGGCCAGCTCATAGGCGCGGCCCTTGGGAAGATGGCTGCGGAGTTTCACATTCAGCGACTGCAGAGCCCTGTTCCTGGGGGTGTAGGTCTCGTTCTCGCGCGGAAACCCGTAGTCCTCGTAAAAACCCGGGTCGAGGCCAAGCCACTCCGCCACACGCCGGGTCAGCCCGCGCTGGTCGCTCTTCAGCTCGTCGAAGGTGGCCACCATCATCCGGTCCTCTCCGAGGCGCGCCTGCCATGGCTCGAGAAAGTCTATGTAACGGGCATGCGCGAAGGCGTTGCGGGCCAGTTCGTTGCCCTTGAAGCCATGGCTGCCCTGCCGCGCGGCCTCCAGGAACTCCGCAAACCCCATATCTGCCGGCACCCAGTCCCAATTGTCACGGAAATAGCTGTACAGCGAATGGATCTGCGCCCCGGGCTCGCGCAGGATGAACAGGCATTTGGGCCGGCTCGGCAAGTCGGGCGCCACCTGCAGCGCGGTCTGGTAGTAGATATAGGCGGGGGTCGATTCCACGATGATTTTCGGGCGGCTGCCGGGGGGCACCGGGAACTGTGCCTGCCAGGTTTCAAGCCCCTGGGACACGTGAAAACCGGGCCGGTGCATATGCGTGCCCGGATCCACCAGGAAATAGGTTTCCTTGTCGGTTGAGCCGAAGGCATCGGGGTGGTCGGCAATCCAGCGCTGCAAGGAGGACGTCCCGGCCTTGGGGGCGCCTGCAATCAGGAAGTTGGGCAGCCATGTCAGATCAGCCATCATACCGCCTTCAGCATGCCGTTGTAGAGACCAATCAGGTCCCGGGTGAAGCGTTCCATGGAAAAGCGCGTCTTGTAGGTCTCCAGGCAGGCCGTGCGCATGGCCCGCAGGTCTTCTTTCCTGAGAGAGAGAAGGCAATTGCACAAGGCTGTTTCCTCCAGCGCGAAGATATGTCCGGTCTCGTTCTCGCGGACCAGATCAGGAAGCGCGCCTCTGCTGCTGCAGATCACGGGGGTGCCGTTGCGCATTGCTTCTGCAACGACGAGCCCGAACCCCTCCCATCTGGATGGCACCACAAGCACGTCGGCAGAGCGGTACCAGCTGTCAAGCGCGCTGCTGTCCACCCATCCTGCAAAATTGACCTGTCCGGGGGCCGCAACGCCGCTCCCGTCAGCCCGCACGGCTTCCCCCACCACATGCAGGCGCAGATCAGGGCGCTGCCTGGCGGCTTTCTCAAACGCCGGGAACAGGATGTCGCATCCTTTCTGCCGGTCCAGGCGGCCGACAAACAGAACGTTCAGCGCATCCGGGGTTGCGGCAAAAAGCGTCGAAGCCGCGTCTTGCGCCGGGGCCGGCACCGCGTTTTCCAGCAGCTGATGGCGGCCGCGGTAGCCCTGCGTCCTGGCAAGCTCCAAGTCATGCCGGGAAATGCTGATGGAAACGTCAGCGAGGCCCGCCAGAAACCCCTCGGCTGCAGCGGTGAGCCTGGCCTTGACGCTGCCAGTCTCGTAGCGGCTGAAGGCCCAGCCATGCGGGCAATAGAGAACAGGCAGGTCCAGCCCGCGCAGCCGCAGCAGGGCAAGCGCGATCAGGGCAAAGCTGGAATGCAGGAAGAGAATGTCCGGTTTTTCCTGCTGAATGCAGCGGCGGATGTGTTTGGCCTGCTGCCAGCATCCCCGCAGGCCGCGCTTCTTCTGCGGATAGGTCCGGATCCGCGGATCATTTGGCAGCAGATGGCGCCGGTGATTGGACGGGATCAGAAAGATCTGCTCAGCCTCCTGCTCCGGCATTCCGGAGAGAATGCGCAGGTAGCTGCCAACTCCGCCTTGGATGGTTTCGGAGCTGTGGAGTATCTTCAGCGGCTTGGGCAAATCTTTTGGGGCCTTCTGCGGAATGGGGTGAGTACTCTGCGCATGAATGAGCGGGGTCATGAAAATGAGGCGGCAACCGGCAGGAGCGGCGCTGCCTTTCGCCTTGCGAAGCCCTTCCCGCAGAAACGCGGTTGCAAACGGGATCCGGCGCCTCCGCACGAGAGGACGGGAGTAATCAGCATGAAAAAATACTCGATCAAAGTGCGCTTGCCTCCGGTCCTAGTAAATGCCTGCCGCACTGACAAGCCTCAGGAGGGAAACCGCGGCAATAAATTCACCATGCGGTTTATGGCCGGGACCCTGGCGGACGGCTTCTGGCAGGCGGGCGGGGAAGGCGTGTCCGGAAGGGAGCAAGCGATACAGGCCAGAGCGTTGCCTGGCAGGCTTCAAACCGGCCGGGCCACACCCGGTGCTCTGCACACAGGGCTGCCGTTTGACCTATGGCGGGGGGGAGAAGGCAGGCAGGTGTCTGATGCAGGCCCTTGAACGGCTCATCAGCGCTGCCGCGTCTCATCCCTGGCCGCGGGCATAGACATCCTCATAACGAATGATGTCATCTTCTCCGACATAGGCCCCGGTCTGCACCTCGATCAGGACCATCGGCACCTTGCCCGGGTTCTCCATCCGGTGGACCGAGCCCAGCGGCACGTAGACGCTTTCGTTCTCGGTCACGAGCTTCACCTCGCCGTCCACCGTCACCTTGGCGGTGCCCTCGACAACGATCCAGTGCTCGGAACGGTGCACATGGCTCTGCAGGCTCAGCGCCGCGCCGGGGTGCACCAGGATTCGCTTGACCTGGAACCGGTCGCCCACCACCAGGCTTTCGAACCAGCCCCAGGGGCGGTGGTCCTTGGGGAACTGGGTGGCCTGGACCGCGCCCTTTTTCTTCAGCGCGGCAACCGCCTTCTTCACATCCTGGGCGCGGGATTTGTCGGCCACCAGCACCGCGTCATTCATCGCCACTGCCATGATGCCGTCCAGTCCGATGCCGACCACCTCCAGCTGCTCGCTGTCGGAGCGCAGGAGCGTGTCCTGGCAGTCAATTGCCGTGGCGCCGCCGCTGGTGACAACGCCGTCCGCATCCGGCCCGCTTTCGCGCCAGACCGCATCCCAGCCGCCAAGGTCGGACCAGGCCGCATCAAAGGGCACAACCGAGAGGTTTTCCGCCTTTTCCATCACCGCATAGTCGATGGAAATGTCTTCGGCGCGGCTCCAGGGCTTTGGTGCGAGGCGCAGGAAGCCGAGGTCCGGCCGCGCCTCATCCAGCGCCGCCTGCACCGGGGCCATCAATGCCGGCGCATGGGCTGCAAAGGCGGCGATGATATCCGCGGCGCGGAACAGGAAGATGCCTGCGTTCCACTTGAAATTGCCGGCCGCCAGCATGTCGGCGGCGCGGGCCGCATCCGGCTTTTCCACGAACTGCTTGAGCGGCACCGGCGCGCCGCCGCTGTCCGCCGCGGCGGCAAGCTCGAGATAGCCATAGGCGGTTTCTGCATGGCTGGGGGTGATGCCGAAGGTCACCAGCTGGCCCTGGGCCACCGCCTCAAGGCCGCGGGACACCGCTGCGTGGAACGCCGCGGTGTCCGGCACCACGTGATCCGACGGGGCCACCAGGAGAACCGCCTCTTCAGTTTCGGAATGGGCGCGCAGGGCGGCTGCCAGCACTGCCGGCCCGGTGTTGCGCCCGTCCGGTTCAATCAGGATGGCGCCGGGGTCGATGCCGGCTGTCTGCAGCTGTTCCGTCACGATGAAACGGAAATCGGAATTGGTCAGAACCATGGGGGCGGCAAAGCGGAAGCTGCCGGTTTCACCGGACAGGCGGCGCGCTGAGGCCTGAAACAGGGTCTCCTCGCCCATGATCGGGACAAACTGCTTGGGGTAGCTCTTGCGCGACAAGGGCCACAGGCGGGTTCCGGAGCCTCCGCACAGGAGGACGGGGGTAATCAGCATGATTTACACTCGATCAATGGTTGGTCGCGCTCCGGCTTTAGGTAATGGCCTTCATGGCGGTAAGTCAAAGAGCAGTATTGCAACAAAACTTCATCATGGGGTTAAAGGACGTGCTGAAGTGATATGCTGCCCGATGCGCCTTTGGCCGCAGCCGGGATTCCCGCCGCTTCCTCCGGCCGGCCGGGCCCCGGTGCCCGGCGGTGTTACCGGCCCGTCATCGACCTGCGCCAGAACCTCAACGCGGTTCAACTCGCGCTCGCTCATCATCACCCATCCCATGTCCGCTCGTCCTCGCTGCCTTATGCGAAGAGAGTGACACTTCTGCTTTGCCGATGGGTGGCATTACTGCTTTGCGCTTACGAAGAAAAATCCTGTAATGATGATTATGTAAAGGTCTTAAACGCATTGCAAGCTGGTCTGGATCCGCCGGATCCGGGTGGTGCCCTGACCATAGAGCGGAATGCAAAAAACGGGCCTGCAAGGGCCCGTTTTCCTGAAGTCCTGCCTGCGCCCCGCCGGGGCGCCCGGGGGCATCACTCGGTGGTGGTGGTGGTGCCGGAGGTGTCGTCGTCATTGGCAACCACGCCGACCACAACGGCAGCGGCCACGATGCCGGCCACGGCACCTGCGCTCAGGCCGCCCAGGGCAAAGCCGCTCTGGGCCGCGGCGCCTGCACCTGCGCCGCCGGCGCCTGCGCCGGCACCCGGTGCAGCCGGTGCAGCCGACTGCTGCTGCGCCGAAACGGCGGTGGCGGAGGCCAGTGCGGCCAGGGTCAGGGCAGTCAGAAGATTCTTCATGTCAAACTCCTTTGGAGAACTGTGAAAGACGTGTTGAGGCGACCTTAGGGGAGGCTGGTTTTCATTTCAACGCATGGAATAGCTGCAAAACAGTTGAAATCCGGTTTGCAGGACCGATTTTTTCCGTTCGTTGCGGCAAAGCCGCGAGGGCCGGGCGGCAGGCGCGGGCCGGAAATCCGCGCCGCCTCAGCGCTGCAGATGGCGGATCCGCACATAGCCGGTCTCTGCGCCGGCCCATTGCCGCGACTGCCAGACCAGGGTGCGCCCCGGGCGCGAATCAACCCAGTAATCGTTGACCACCACCCCGCCGGCGCCTTCGCAGTATTCCTGCAGGTGGCGGACGGGGCGGGTGATTTCGACAATTTCCACCGTCTCCGGGCCCAGATCCTGCAGCCTGCAGGCCATGGCCACCACCCTCTGGCCATTGCCATCGGCGCGCAAGCTGTAGCGCCGGGCGCCGCCGCGGGCCGGGCCGCCAACGCCCTCTGCAGCCGGCACCTCTGCCGACAGCAGGCCGCCGCCAAGGCCGCGGGTGGCAATTACCATGCCCTGCCGGAAGGCAAGCGAGACATTGTCCTGGGTGCGCCAGACCTCGATGGTGCCGGGATGGCTGTCGCGGCGCTCCAGAACGCGGACCAGATAGGCCTTGGCATCGCGGTTCTCGATGGT
This sequence comes from Leisingera sp. S132, assembly GCF_025144465.1. Lineage (NCBI taxonomy): Bacteria > Pseudomonadati > Pseudomonadota > Alphaproteobacteria > Rhodobacterales > Roseobacteraceae > Leisingera > Leisingera sp. S132. Next base: position 7,412 of record NZ_CP083559.1, on the reverse strand, counting down.
GACCTCGATGTAGTTCTGCGGCTGCTGGTCCAGGAGCGCCCGGGTCAGCGGTGCGGCGGGCGGTGCCGGCTTGCGGCGGCGGCTGATCTGCTCCCCCACCGCCTGCAGCACTTCCAGTTCGCCCGGTTTCTCCTCGGGGCCGCGGGCGCAGGACGCCAGCAGCAGCAGGGCCGCGGCCAGAGCGGCGGTCAATCGGATCAGCGTCATTCCCAGAACCTCGCGCGCTGTTCTTCCAGGCTGCGGCGGTGGGCCGCGCGCACCGGGGCATAGAGCCGGTCCGGCACCACCACCTTCTGGCCGCCGTCGCGCTGGGTCGGGCGGATGGTCAGGCCGAAGCCGGAACGCGACGGCTTGCCCAGGAGCCAGTCCACCGGAATGCGGAAGCGGAAACCCTTGTCAAAGGAGCCTTCGCCGAAATCCTCGGCGGAAACATTGGTGAGGGTGAAGAAGGCGCCGACCAGAAAGCCGTTGTCGAACTCCCGGTTCAGGCTGAAGGTGCCGCCGTAATCGCCGGCCAGGTAGCGGCCCGCATCAACCTGCAGCTGGTAGCCGCGGTCCAGCTCGTAATAGGCCGAGGCATGGCCGGTCAGCACCCGGTAGTCGCGGAAGGAGAACCGCTGGTCGAAATCGCGCTGCACCACATAGTTCAGGTCCATGCCGAGGCCGAGGCGGCTGTTCACCGGCTTCCACAGAACCTCGCCCGAGACGCCGCCGTACATGCTCTCGAACAGGCCGGCGCTGGCTCGGGCATAGAGATTGCGGCCCGGTTTCCACAGGCGGCTGACATAGAGGTTTTCCAGGGTGGTGCCGAACTGGGCATATTCCACCTGATCGGTGCGCACATGCGGCAGCACCGAGTTGGAGGCGCGGCCGTTCTTCACATTGCCGGCCAGCCGCTGGCGGATGGTGCCGGCGATGCGCCAGCCGGGCGCGGGTGCGTAAGACGCGGCGAAATCCAGTCCCGCATCGATCCGGAACGGCTGCTCCGGGTCGAAATAGGCCGGTTTGGTATAGGGGCTGACCGAGGTGGCGAAAGCCGGGTACAGCTCGCCTGAGAACAGCGCATCCGGCGGCAGCGGCCCGGCCTCGCTGACCCCGGTTGCGGCAAACAGCGCGTCCGGGGCGTCGGGGCTGAACTCCAGCGCCTCCAGGTCGGAGCGGCGGATCTCGACCGCCGCAAGGCCGGTGCCGCGGTGCACCGGCACCAGGCGGAAGGTCTCCACCGAGGGCGGCAGTGCCTGCGCCAGGGCGCGGGCGGCACGGCCGGCCGCCTGCCCTGCCGACCGGTAGCGCGGGTTGCGGTAGCGCAGCTCGGCCCGGGTGCCCTCAAGGGTGATCGCCTCCAGCACCAGCCCGTCCGCCTTCAGCGCCTCTGCCGCCAGATCGCGGATCTGCCGCTGCCTGGCCTCGCTGGCGGCCCAGTCCCGGCTCCAATGCGCCTGCTCTGTGGCCCAGTGGCTGCGCGGCACAACCGGATGCGGTGCGGGCACCGCCATCGGGGTCGGCGGGTGCTTGGGGTTGAGCTGGATCTGGGCGGTGAGGCCGAATTCCGAGCCGTAGAGGTAATAGGCGCCCAGGCGCAGCCGCTCCGAGCGCTGGTATTCGACCCCGAAGTTCGCGGCCGACTTGTGCTCGAACACATCTGAATCGCGGGTTTCGGTCACATAGGCATCGGTGGAATATTCCGCCTTGAAGCTCCAGCGCTCGTCCGGCTGCCATTCAAAGCCCGCAAAGGGGGACACCGTGCCGCGGAACCACTGGTCGGTGGCCAGTTCGCCGCCGGTGTCGCCGCCCACGAAACTGGGGCGGGCGCCGCCGGTGGTGGCGATGCCGCCGTTGCTGCCGAGCCGCCCCCAGCCGAAGCCGCCGGTGAGCTTCAGCCGCCCCGGCCCCCGGCCCCAGCCCAAGGCGGCGGCTTCGAACCGTTTGGTGGCGACGAGATACTCTGCCGCATAAACCCCGGTGCCGGCGAAATCCTGCAGGCCGAGGGTGACCTCGGGCAGCCAGCCCCGCTCGCGCCAGAGCCGGGCGCGCACATCGAAGCCGCGGTCGTAATAGGTGCTGAAGCCGAACAGGTTCAGGTCCTGGATGCCGTTGTAGCGGAAGCTGGCCGACAGCCAGGGCAGCGCCTGGAAGGTCATGTTGTAGCGGGAAATGCCGGCAAACCAGGAATAGGTGACCGCATACTGGCCGTCCGGCAGCATCTCGGCGCTTGGCAGGTCGATGAGGCCGGGGGAGCCGTAGAAGTTGAGGCTGGGGGGCGGCAGCGGTTTCAGCCGCGGCGCCGCGGCCGCGGATCCCGGCCCGGTTTCCGGGGCCGCCTGCGGCGGCTGTGCCGGGCCAGGGGCAGCGGCCAGGCACAGCAGCATTGCCGGAACGGTCCTGCGCATGAGGGTCTTGATCGGGGTCACGGGGAAACCTGCCTTCTCGGAACTGCCTGCTGCCGGGTGCCGCGGCCCCGGGCGTGTTATTTGCTGCCCCGCTTAGAGCATGGATGGCCGGGCCGGATCAATTGCCGCGCTGCCGGGGGGTGCGCTTTTGCCGGCGGTGCAGCCCTCAGGCCGCAGTTCCGCCCTCCCTGCCCTGCCCTCCGGTTTCCTTGTGCCTCCGGCCCTGCGCCGGTCAGCCGAACCAGTAGCAGCTGGTGCCGGCCACAAAGCCGTCGAGGCCTGCGGAGCGGGCGTAATGGCAGAGATCGCTGGTCTTGTTGATGAAACCCGCATCCGGAAAATTCAGCGAGGTATTGCACAGCACGCCGGTCCCCGACTGCGCCTTGAAGGCGGTCAGCAGATCATGGAACGCCGGGTTTTGCGTCCGGCTGACGGTCTGCAGCCGGGCCGAGCCGTCAGCATGGGTGACCGCCTGCAGCTGCGGATCGGTGACCTGATGGAAATCCAGCATATGCGGGGCCGGCAGCGGGCCGCTGAAATGCCGCGCGGCGTCCTCTTCCAGGCAGGCCGGCGCCACCGGGCTGTCATCGGCGCGGCCCTTGATCCGGTTCAGCCGCACCCGCATCGAGGCCTCGAAGGGGGCCGCCAGGATCGAGCGGTTGCCAAGCGCGCGCGGTCCGATCTCGCAATTGCCGCGGGCCCAGCCGATAACCTTGCCCTCCAACAGCGCCTGCGCCACGGTCTCCAGCTTCAGCTCTTCGGTCCGGGCGCCGTTCAGCGCCCCGTTCATTGCCGCCCGGTCGTCGAGGAAGGGCTGGCCGCAATAGACGCTCCAGTCCAGCTTGGCGCGGCCGGTGAAATGGCGCATCGCATCTGCGGCGGTGCCGATGGCGCAGCCGGAATCCCCGGTGCAGGGCGGCACGAAGACATCCTGGAACAGGCCGCATTCGCGCCAGCGGCTGTTCCAGCCGCAGTTGAGCCCGCAGCCGCCGGAAATCAGCAGCGGATAGCCTTTGGTCAGGGTCCGGGCGGCAAAATCATGAAACCGCAGGAACAGCGCATCCTGCAGTTTCACCGCCAGATCGCGCAGCGCCTGGCTTTGGGTGCCGGCATTGCAGAGCGGCGAGGCGGCCAGCCGCACCTTGTCCAGCGCCTGTTCCAGCGGCGCCTCCAGCAGATGGGTGATCAGCGCCTGTTCCTGCGTATCCGCCGCACCGTTGCGGCCCAGGGCGGCGGCGGCCATCAGCCGCCCGGGATCCTGCCGCCGCTGCTGTCCGGGCGGCAGCTGAAAGGCGGGATCCGCCAGCCCGTAGAGAGCCGCGAAGCGGGCGCCGGGCGCCTCCATCACCCGGCCCAGGCGGCGGATCTCCAGATCCGCGGTGATCTCGTAGAAATCCCCCAGCGCCCCCTCCCAGACCAGCACATAGCAGGGCTGCCCCTGGGGGAAGGGCGACAGCGCATAGGCGCTCCAGATATGGGCGCGCTCATGGGTGGAGGAATAATAGTCCAGCGTCTTGCCGAAGAAGGTCTTCTTGCCGATCCGCTCGGAACCCGGCCCGGTGCCGAAATAGCCGGCCCCGGAGGCGGTGGCATGGGTGCTGCCGGTGCCGGACCATCCGCTGAGCGCCAGCACATCGGGCAGTTCCCGGAACCAGAGGCCCGCGTCGATGAAGGTGTCCGGGGTGACCGGCGCGGCGCGCGGGTGGCTGTCTTTTTCCGCCTCATAGGAAAACAGCAGCTGGCCGCGGGCGGCATCCGCCCCGGCAACGGTGCCGTCATGTCCGGATTTGAATGACAGGATCTTCATGGCCGGTTTCCCTTTCCCTGCCGGGCGGCGGTTTCTGTTCCGGCACCGGCTGCACGGGCAATGATCTGCGCCGCCAGTTCCGCGCCGGCGGCGCTGAAATGCGCATCGGGCGCATAAAGCGCCCGGGGATCGGGGCTGGCTTCAAACCCCTCGGTGAGATCGATCATCCGCAGCCCGGCCCGGGCCGCCGACTGCGCCACGATCCGGCGCAGCGGATCATGCACGGACTCGCTGCGGAACAGCCCGTGGAAGCGGTTGACCTCCGGAATGAACACCACCACCAGCTCGCCGTCCCACTGCGCGGTGATGCCGGCCGCCCGCTGCAGCACCGCATCATAGAGCGGCATCGGCTGCGCCGCCTGCGGGTAATGCAGGCCCAGCACCGCGGCCGTTTTCTGCAGCGCCAGGAAGTTGCGCAGGAACTTCCGGCGGCTGGCGTATTCCAGCAGAGGCGGGCGGCTTTGCTGCCACCAGCCCCGGATCACCGCTTCCGCTTCGGCCTGCCGCTCCGGGCTGCCCGCCGGGCCGAAGCGGGCGTCTTCCTGCAGGGCTTCGGCCAGCCAGGGCAAGGCGGCTTCGCGCTCCAGGTTGGTCCAGTCGTTGCCGGAAAAGAAGGCCATCACGGTGAGCCGCGGCTTCAGCAGCGGCCCGTAGCGGCCCAGCACCGCCAGCTCGTAGAGCGGGCCGGCGCCGCGGGTGCCGGAATTGACCAGGCCGGGAAAGCGCTGCCGCAGGCGGCTGGCCAGATCCTCGCCGTCGGGCAGGCACATGCCTTCGGCAAAGGAATCGCCCAGCAGCAGCATTCCGGCGGGCTGGCCCGGTGCGCTGCCGGGGTCCGGGTTGCGGAACCCGAAGCGGCCGGAGCGGTAGGTGACCGGCCCGGCGGCCCGGCTGCACAGGTACACCGGCGCGCCGGGGCGGCCTTCCAGCACCGCCATCTCCAGCCGGGCGGTGCCGAGCTTTTCGTTCAATGCCTTGAAGGTATAGGCCGGCGGCAGGCTGCGCTGATAGGGCGCGGTATCCGCGGTTCTGCTGTCCAGCCCCAGCATTCCGGCCTGGGCGGGCAGGTGAAGCAAGGTCAGCCAGGCCTCGAACAGGAACAGCGCCGCCAGCACCGAAACCGTGGCAAGCCCGGTCATCAGCCGGGCGGCGGACGGCAGCCGGAAGGCGGCGGCGGCGAGGACGAGCGCCAGCGCGCCGGGCACAGCCACATAGCGCAGGAAGCGGGGCAGCCCGGCCGTGAAATGCTCCGGGTGCAGCAGCGCATAAGCCGCAATGGCCAGGAAATAAACCGCCGGGATCAGGCACAGCAGCCGTCCGGCGCCCCCCTGCCCTGCGGATATCTGTGCCATGCTGCGTCTCCTTGCTTGCCGGGCCGGTCAGTCCAGTTCGTATTTGGTTTCGTAATTCTCCCGCAGGCCCGGATCCTGGTCCTCCTTGCGCAGCAGGCAGTTGCCCGCGGCCAGCAGATCCATTTCGGTGCCCATGAAGCAGTGGAAGGCGTCTTCGGGGGTGCAGACGATCGGCTCGCCGCGCACGTTGAAGGAGGTGTTGACCACCAGCGGGCAGCCGGTGAGCGCCTTGAAACGGGAAATCAGCGCATGATAGTCCGGGTTGGTCTCCGCATGCACCGTCTGCACCCGGGCGGAATAGTCCACATGGGTCACCGCCGGGATCTCGGAGCGCGCCACGTTCAGCTTGTCGATGCCGAACAGCGCCTCCTCCTCGGCGCTCATCTGCCGCCGCCGGCCGGGCTGCACCCCGGCCACCAGCAGCATGTAGGGGCTGCTGCCGTCCAGCTCGAACCAGCGGCCTGCGTCCTCGGCCAGGACCGAGGGGGCAAAGGGGCGGAAGCTTTCGCGGTACTTGACCTTGAGGTTCAGGATCTTCTGCATCGAGGGGGAGCGCGGATCGCCCAGGATCGAGCGGCCGCCAAGCGCCCGCGGCCCGAATTCCATCCGCCCCTGGAACCAGCCCACCGCCTTGCCCTCGGCCAGCGCCTGGGCCGTCAGACCGGTCAGCTCGTCCTTGCCGTGGGTGGTGAAGCGGGCGCCGGCGGCGCTGAGCCGGTCCGCCACCTTGCTGTCGGCAAACTGCGGCCCCAGATAGGCGCCGCGCATCGCGTCGCCGCCATTGACCCGGCGCGGCTGCTGCAGTTCCTGGTGCCAGGCGGCATAGGCGGCCCCCAGGGCGCCGCCGGCATCGCCCGCCGCGGGCTGCACCCAGAGGTTCTCAAAAGCGCCGTCGCGCAGGATCCTGCCGTTGGCGACGCAGTTGAGCGCCACCCCGCCGGCCATGCAGAGATTGGGAATGCCGTATTCCTGCGCCAGGCTGCGGGTCATCCGCAGCACGATCTCCTCGGTCACCTTCTGGATCGAGGCGGCCACATCCATGTGAAACTGGGTCAGCGGATCGGTCTCCGGCTTGCGCACCGGCGCGCCGAACAGTTTTTCCAGCGCCGGCCCGGTCATGGTGAGGCCGGAGATGTAGTTGAAATACGCCTGGTTCAGCCGGAACGAGCCGTCCGCTTTGAGGTCGACCAGATGCGTGAGGATCAGTTCATAGAACCGCGGCTCGCCATAGGGCGCCAGCCCCATCAGCTTGTATTCGCCGGAATTGACCTTGAAGCCGGTGTAATAGGTGAAGGCGGAATAGAGCAGCCCCAGCGAATGCGGGAAATGCAGCTCCTTCACCATCTTCAGATCATGGCCGCGGCCGATGGCGACGGTGGTGGTGGCCCATTCGCCGACCCCGTCCAGCGTCAGCACCACCGCCTCCTCGAAGGGCGAGGGGTAAAAGGCGCTGGCGGCGTGGCTCATGTGGTGTTCTGCAAACAGCAGCTTTTCAGCGCTGAAGCCGGCATCGCAGCGGCGCAGCTCCTTGGTCAGCAGATCCTTCAGGAACAGCTTCTCGCGCAGCCAGACCGGCATCGCCATGCGGAAGGAATTGAACCCCTTCGGCGCCACCGCCAGATAGGTTTCCAGCAGCCGCTCGAATTTCAGGAACGGCTTGTCGTAGAACACCGCGTGATCGACCTGGTCCAGGGTGATGCCCGCTTCCTCCAGCACATAGGCTATGGCATGGGCGGGAAAGCCCGGGTCATGCTTGCGGCGGGTGAAGCGCTCCTCCTGGGCGGCGGCAACAATCTCGCCGTCGCGCAGCAGCGCTGCTGCACTGTCATGATAGAGTGCCGAAATTCCCAGCAGATAGGTCAT